>JASMTR010000104.1:0-6111 GCA_041694175.1 Bacteroidales bacterium | reverse complement strand
CGGAACGAATACACGAAACGCAGAATTACACGATTCGAATTTGATTTTAGTTGAGCTACAGACCGAAAATCCGAGCCGAGAAAAAACTAAACGGAAAGAAATTAGCCGGATTGAAAAACCTGACTAAAATCGAAAACCGGAACTGAATTTTAAACCGAAAAAAATACGAGCACCAACACTGTGTATAGCTCATTGCGGGGCAAGTGATTGACTCGAAAGTTTGCGATTTTTTGCTAACTTTACGACTTACTCGAAACGACTCGCTGTTTTATCCGCAACGAGCCATACACGAAGAACGTTAGCACACATTAAAACTAACAAACGCATTGTATATACAATAATTTTTCGTAATTTCAGCATTGAATCAAAAAATAAATGTTATGAACAAGTATGAATTATGGGAGCAAAAAGTTAATTGCGAAATCCCAAACAAGGAGAATCCATTTGACGAAGCTGGTTTACAGCACAACCAATTGATGGCAATTATCGAAGAAAAAGGTAATCCTAAAATGTCTTTGGATGAAGTTTATGAACTTTGCGACAATGTGCTGTATGAAAAATATAAAGAAGAATTAATACCTAATTACTCTTCAAAACAATTCGCCACACCAATAGTAAATCTTGACAGTCAAAGAGAGTATGAAAACTTTATTAATTCTCTTGACTTAGATAATCAGCTTAAAAAGTATTTATTTGAACTTTTTGATATTATGTTTAAATATGATGCAAAAAACCCATGTGATATAATAGGCGAAATAAAACGATTTGAATTAAATTTATTAAAAAATCACAAACCAAAAGATATAGAAAATGTCCTGATTACTTCTTCGGTAGGTCGTTATTCTTTAGCTTATTGGGATGACCGTTATGATCAAGGAGATATTACAGCTAAAGCATTTTGGAAGAAATTTTTTACTGGCGTTGCGGATGCAGTAGGTGCCACTGCTGGAGCAATTACTGGTTCTGCTACAGTTGTTAGTGGAATTGCTGGTGGTGTCGTTGGTGCAATTGGAGCAAGTTCAGGGTTTGCTAGTGTATGGGATGTTTTTGCAAACTAAGGAGAACATTATGAAAGTAATATTTTTTATATTTTTTATATTTTTTACTTTTTCAGCTTCTGCACAGATAGACCCTGTTTGGTATAATTTGTTAATACCACACGATAAAGCTGAAACAATAAAAGATATGTTAGAAAAGGAAGGTGTTGATTTATCAATTGACACCTTACCTTATTTAATATTAGATTACAAGGATGATAAGTTTTTTCTAACTAAAAAGACTGAAAAGTCAAATATCAGGGCATTCAAGATTCTAAAAACCACAGCGAATTTTTATGTTGTTTGTAGTGATAATGTAGGTTTATGTGAGTGTAAAGCCAATACATTCATTTATAAAAAATCAAACGACAAACTACAACGGATTCAAAGACCTTTTAGCTTCTCTTTAAAGAGAAATATAATCAAAAGATTAGATGATATGGAATTAGATAAGCCTGAAGGTTATGAAGACTTATCATTTTGTGAAATACTTGAAAAGTTGTAACTGAACTCAACGTGTGCTAACAGCGTATATAGTTTATGGCGGATTTTGTGCTGAATCGAAAATTATAGTATTTTTAGAAAATTAAAAGTTTATCCGAAAGGCGAGCGGTTGTTTTCCCGCCACAAACCATATACGCGAGACGTTGTGTGTAATTTAACCCAACAAAATCTGAACTGAACACCTAATTATAAAAATTTAATTATGAAAAAAATAATTTACCTATTCGTTCTGACTATAGGAATAATTTCTTGTAGTTCTGATGATGAAACTCAAATTAGCAACACGGATTTAATTGGAACATGGAATTGGACTAATACTGATGGAGGAATTGGATTTCATATTCACGAAACACCAGAAACAACGGGAAAAACCAATCAAATCATTTTGATGGACAACTATGAGTTTTCAATAATAGAAAATGGAAGTGAAATATCAAATGGAACTTATGAATTGACAATGAGAGAGTCTATATCATCTCAGGAAAAAGAAAGGTTTATCACATATTCAGGTAATTTTCAACAGCCTCAAGGTGTTGTAATAAGCGGAATTGTAAGGGTCCTTGAAAATAGCACTTTGAATATTTCTGACAATATTCACGATGGAATTGGAAGTCTATTTGAAAAAGTAAAATAAAAACTACACACAACACCGTGTATAGCTCATTGCGGGGCAAGTGAACGGCTCGAAAGTTTGCGATTTTTTGCTAACTTTACGACTTACTCGAAAGGTCTCGCTGTTTTATCCGCAACGAGCCATACACGAAGAACGTTGGCAACAAGCTAAAATCCGTAATCTAAAAAAAATATCTAATGAATTTAATAATTTTGTATCTTTGACAAAATGCAAATCAAAATGAATATAGAAGCTCGAAAAATAGAATTTATCCAAGAATTCTTAAAACTTCAAAGTGAAGAAGCGATTTCTAAACTCGAAAAAATATTGATAAAGGAAAAAAGCATTTCTGACGAACGAATCTTCGAACCAATGACAAAAGAGGAGTTAAATAGACGAATTGACCAATCTGAATCAGATTTCCGAAATAATCGATTTAAAAGTAGTTCCGAACTTTTAGCTAAGTACGAATAATAGTGTTGAAAATTATTTGGTCTGCATTTGCCGAAACACAACTTGACGAAATTTACGACTATTACGAAAAGGAAGTTAGTTCGAGAGTTGCTACAAAACTTATAAAAGGGATAATAAACGAAACGAAAAAATTAATAAAAGCTCCTTTTATCGGACAAGAAGAAGAGATGCTTAAAGAAAGAGAAATTCATTATCGATATTTAGTCTATAAAAACTACAAATTAATCTATTCTGTTAACAAAGAAAAAGGATTTATAAAAATTGCTGATGTATTTGATACTCGACAAAATCCACCGAAAATAAAACGGACGAAATAAAGCCAGTTGCCAACAACAGCTATAGCCAATAGCTCGGGTTTGGGGTTGAAACGAAAGTTCTGGTTTTATTTGCTAAATTCGTAACTGAAAGAAAAATGAAAAGGCTTTTTTGGAGCTACTGCCCATAGCCAAACCGTTGGCGGTAATGCAAAAAAGACAGTACAATGAACAAAGGGACTAGATTTTATAACTGTGACTTTCAAGTTCACACACCAAGAGATATTAATTGGTCAGGTCCAAAGCCAGTTTCGGACACAGACCGAAATGAATACGCTGAAAGATTTGTACTCGCTTGTCGTGAAAAAGGTGTAAACGCAGTTGCTATCACTGACCATCACGACCTTGCTTTTTACCCTTATATCAAAGCAGCTGCTAACAACGAAGTTGACGACAGTGGACAACCAATAATTGATAGTAAAAAACTTGTTGTATTTCCAGGCATTGAACTTACACTTAGTAATCCACCTTGTCAGGCTTTACTCATTCTTGACGCCAATTTTCCTGAAGACCAACTCATAAGAGTATTGCACAAGCTATCTTTAGAACCAAACCCTGTAGCTGAAGCTTCAACAAAACAGACTGTCGCAATACCATCTGATGTCGTTAATGGTCTAAAAGACTTGCATATAAAACTTGATTCTATTGACGTTCTAAAAGGGAAATACATTATTCTGCCCCACACTGCTCGTGGACATAAAGGAATTTTAAGAAGAGATCTTTATGAGCATTACGTGAAAATGCCTTGTGTCAGTGGTTACCTTGATGGATCAATTCCTGATGACCAAGGATTAAAAAATATCATTAATGGAAAGGACAGAAATTATGGTTTTAAATCCATTGCAGTTTTCCAGACATCTGACAACAGGAAAGATACATTCGAAGATTTAGGAACTGCTACGACTTGGGTGAAGTGGGCAACGCCAACGGCTGAAGCTCTTAGACAAGCAAGCTTAGCTAAAGAATCAAGAATGAGTTTGACGGAACCTAGTTTACCTCAAATATTTATTAGTAAACTGAGCGTGACTAATTCAAAATTTTTGGGTCGGGTTGAATTAGAACTCAACCAACAATACAACGCTTTTATTGGTGGACGCGGTACGGGTAAATCGACCTTACTTGAATATTTAAGATGGGGTTTATGCGACCAAATTTTAGGGTTAGGCAAGTATGAAACAGAATCTGAGATTCAAAAAAGAAGACAGGTTCTAATTGACAAAACATTAGTTCCATTTTCAGGTGAAGTACGAATAACAGCTTCTGTAAATGGCATTGAACATATTGTTAAAAGAAATTCAGTGACTAAGGAAATACAGCTAAAAATCGGAAATGATGATTTTGAGAAGGTTACGGAAGAAGAAGTAAGAAGGCTGATTCCAATTCAAGCATATAGCCAAAAGCAGTTAAGTAGTGTCGGAGTGAGAACGGATGAATTAAAAAGGTTCATTCAACAGCCCATCACAAATGAGTTGAACAATATTGCTTTAAACCTTAGAGAAGTATCAAAGAATTTAAAGAATGCATATGGCAATCTCGTTCGCAAAAAAGAAATTCAATCAGAAATTGATGAGCTAAAACTTCAACATAAGTCGGTTGGTGAGCAAGTTCAGAATTTAAGAAAATCATTAAAAGGCTTAACAGATGACGATAAAAAAATCATCGAAACAAAGGAATTATTTGAAAACGAGCAAACATTTATTCAAGAGTCGAATAATGAAATTGACCTCTTCAAACAAAAATTTGAAACTCTTGATGAATCTCTGTCTGAATACCCTTCTAATATAGAAGAAGGTACTAACATCTTGAATAGCGAAATACTGTCTGAAATTCAGAAAGAGAAAGACCAGATTTTTGAAAAGATCAAGTCAAGTTTATCTGAAATCCTAAAATTATTTTCAGCAGAACAATTGGCAGGCTACAAAGCTTCAATTGATAAATGGAAAGAGCTTAAGAAATCATTTGATGCCTCTTATGGTCAAATTAAAGAAAAGGCATCTACCAATGAAAGTATCATTAAGGAAATAAATCAACTTGAAATTCGCTTAAGAGAATTAACGGACTCAATCAATGAACGTATTTCAAGAATTAAAGAGCTTGGAAATCCTGAGACAGTATTTATAGAAGAAAAAGAAAAATGGTATGCTCTTCATCAAAATAAAATTGACTTATTAAACACACAGGCTTCAAATTTCACAACTCTTTCCCAAGGAATTATTAAGGCTGAAGTAACTCGGAGTATTAATATCGAAGAAATTCAAGAACTAATAGTCAATTCTTTAACAGGTACTAGGATAAGTAAAGATAAAATTGATAATCTGTGCAACAAGATAAAGGATAGTGAATCACCTCTTGAATCTTGGAAAATCGCTTTGGAAGAATTAAAATCTCTTGCCGAATACAAGATACTTGAAGATAAACCATTTGAATTACCTGAAACACCTCTACTTACTGACATAGGATTGAATGAAACTAACATTCAACGAATAGTAGAATTGTTTTCACCTGACAAGTGGTTAGCTATGGTAACGCAAGAAATAGAGTTTGAGCCACATTTTTTCTACTCAACAGGAAATGAAATGCAAGATGTAATTCCATTCTCAGAAGCATCGGCAGGTCAGCAGGCAACAGCTCTTTTATCTGTTCTACTTAATCAAGAAGGAAACCCATTGTTAATTGACCAACCAGAAGATGACATTGACAATAGAGCAATAAATGACATTATAGAGAACATATGGAAAGCTAAAAATAAACGTCAATTGATTTTTACTAGCCACAATGCAAATCTTGTAGTAAACGGGGATGCTGAGTTGGTCGTTTGCTGTGATTACAAAGAGTCAAGCCAGCAAACGCAAGGCGAAATCAAACATGAAGGAGCAATTGACAACCCTGAGATTAAGGATGAAATAACCCTAATAATGGAAGGTGGTGAAAAGGCGTTTAAGTTAAGAAAAGAGAAGTATGGATTTTAAAAAAAAGCACATACCGCCAACATTGTATAAGCGTAATACGGGCTGAACGGCTAAAGTTGAGCATTTTTGCTCCTAAGAAACTTTGCGGTAGGCAGACAGTGAATCGCTCCGAAAACCCGCACTACGCTTATACTTGACCGCTGTGCGTCATTATGACCCTTCCTGAATAAAGGCTACATAATTTCAAACATTATGTATAA
>JASMTR010000103.1:0-21618 GCA_041694175.1 Bacteroidales bacterium | reverse complement strand
GAGACCCTTCGACTTTGCTCAGGGTAAGCGATTCACACAACTTTTGCTCACAAAAGTTGGTTCTCTGAGACCCTTCGACTTTGCTCAGGATAAGCGATTCACACAACTTTTGCTCACAAAAGTTGGTTCTCTGCTTACATATTGCGTCTATATTGTCCGCCGACTTCAAATAAAGCGTCGGTGATTTGTCCTAAAGAACAGTATTTTGTGACTTCCATCAAACTGTCAAACATATTGTCATTTTTTATAGCGGCATTTTTTAAATTTTCTAATAAGTCTTCTGACCTATCTTCATAGGTTTTATGCAGATTTTTCAAATTTTTAATTTGATTTTCTTTCTCATCTTCTGTTGCACGAATAACTTCTCTTGGCTTCACCGTTGGCGAACCTTTACTACTCAAAAAGGTATTCACACCAATGATTGGAAAATTGCCATTGTGTTTAAGCGTTTCATAATACAAACTTTCTTCTTGAATTTTACTGCGTTGATACATCGTTTCCATCGCGCCTAAAACGCCACCGCGTTCTGTTAATCTATCAAATTCAAGCAAAACGGCTTCTTCTACCAAGTCAGTTAATTCTTCAATAATAAATGAACCTTGAATTGGGTTTTCATTTTTAGCTAAACCTAATTCTTTATTAATAATCAATTGAATGGCCATAGCTCGTCTTACCGACTCTTCAGTTGGTGTAGTAATAGCTTCATCATAAGCATTGGTATGCAAGGAATTACAATTATCGTAAACTGCATATAAAGCTTGCAAAGTGGTTCTGATATCATTAAAATCAATTTCTTGAGCGTGCAATGAACGTCCAGAAGTTTGGATGTGGTATTTCAACATCTGCGCTCTTGGATTGGCTTTGTATTTTTCTTTCATAGCCTTAGACCAAATTCGACGGGCGACACGACCTATAACAGCGTATTCTGGATCAATACCATTGGAGAAAAAGAACGATAAATTTGGACCAAACTTGTTGATATCCATCCCACGACTCAAATAATATTCCACATAGGTAAATCCATTAGATAAAGTCAAAGCCAGTTGAGTAATTGGGTTAGCTCCTGCTTCTGCTATGTGGTAACCCGAAATAGAGACCGAATAAAAATTTCTCACTTTATTTTGAATAAACGATTCTTGTACATCGCCCATCAATCGCAAAGCAAATTCAGTTGAAAAAATACAAGTGTTTTGAGCTTGGTCTTCTTTGAGTATATCAGCTTGAACAGTGCCACGAACCACAGAAATGGTGTCTTGTTTTATTTTTTTATAGACATCTTTTGGCAAAACCATGTCACCGGTTACACCAAGCAGCATCAAACCTAAACCATCATTACCTTCAGGTAAAAGCCCATCTTGAGTCTTCCCAAAGGGAAGATATGCTTTACCGTTTTCACAAATGTATCTTGGAATTGAGGAATTCTTGTCTTTGTATATTTTTTTAATTTTAGCTTCAGCCTCTTTCTTAAGGCCATTTTCTTTAATATATTTTTCACATTGCTGATCGATAGCTGCATTCATAAAGAAACCAAGTAACATTGGTGCAGGTCCATTTATGGTCATACTTACTGAAGTCATCGGGTTAGCCAAATCGAATCCTGAGTAAAGTTTTTTGGCGTCATCCAGACAACAAATAGAAACGCCAGCATTACCAATTTTACCATAAATATCAGGGCGATAATCGGGATCACTACCGTATAAAGTTACCGAATCAAATGCTGTAGAAAGGCGTTTTGCAGGTAAACCGTGACTGACGTAATGAAAACGTCTATTGGTGCGTTCTGGTCCACCTTCACCTGCAAACATTCGCGTAGGGTCTTCGCCTGTTCGCTTAAATGGATATAAGCCTGCGGTGTAAGGAAATTGACCTGGCACATTTTCTTGTAGCATCCACTTTAGTAAATCACCCCAAGCTTGATACTTTGGCAAAGCGACTTTTGGTATTTTTAAGTGAGACAATGACTCAGTATGGGTTTCAATTTTAATTTCTTTATCTCGAACTTTAAAGCTGTAAATATCGTTTTGATACCGCTGTTGAATGTTGTCCCAATCTAATATTTTCTCCCAATGATAGGGATTTAAATCCATTTTAACGCTATCGAATTCATGCTTCAGTAGTTTGATAAAGTCTTTGTTTTCTGATGTGACATACGATTCTAAATCGTCTTCATCAATTCCATTTGAATTTAAACTTAAAGATGACGCATTTGCCGTAGAAACTAAAGTGGTGTAAATACCATATAGCCGTTGAGCAACCTCCACTTGTTTGTTCACATCCTCGTCGTATGACCGATTATTTTCTGCAATTTCAGATAAATAACGGGTGCGTTTAGGTGGGATGATATAGATTTTTTCAGACATTTCATCTGAAATTTCGTAGTTACTTTTTAGTTGAGATGAGGCTTTATCTTCCATACAATCCATAATTCTTTTATATAGAATATTCATTCCTGGATCGTTAAATTGAGATGCAATAGTACCGTAAACAGGAAGCGAGTCTAAGTCAGCTTCCCAAAGGTTGTGATTGCGTTGATATTGTTTTTTAACATCGCGTAAAGCATCTTTCGCACCGCGTTTATCAAATTTGTTGATGGCCACTAAATCTGCAAAATCTAACATATCAATTTTTTCAAGTTGAGTCGCTGCACCAAACTCAGGAGTCATCACATATAAAGACGCATCGCTGTGGTCAAGAATTTCTGTATCGCTTTGACCAATACCCGATGTTTCGAGAATAATCATATCAAATTGAGCAGCTTTGAGCACTTCAACTGCATCTTGAACATATTTAGAAAGCGCTAAGTTAGATTGTCTTGTTGCCAAAGACCGCATATAAACTCGTGGAGAGTTGATAGCATTCATCCGAATTCTATCACCAAGTAAGGCGCCACCTGTTTTGCGTTTTGATGGATCAACAGAAATGATACCTAAAGTTTTATCCTCAAAATCCACTAAAAACCGACGCACCAATTCATCTACTAAAGAAGACTTTCCAGAACCTCCTGTTCCAGTAATTCCGAGAATGGGGGAAGAATCCCTATCAGAAGCCCCATCTAAATCTTCCCCTAAGGGGAAGACTTTTTTATAATCTTCCTGGTTATTTTCGGCTAAAGAGATTAGTCTCGATATGGTGTTTACATCTTTGTTTTTTAAATTTTCTAAAACCTTTTTTTGTCCTAACTCTAATAGCCAATCACCATCATAGTTGCTTATTTTCCCTCCTTTGGAGGGACTAAGGGAGGCTTTCACCAAATCATTTATCATACCTTGTAAACCCATTTCACGTCCATCGTCAGGTGAATAAATTCGAGTGATGCCGTAATCCATTAATTCTTTGATTTCTTCTTCAAGAATCACGCCGCCGCCGCCGCCAAATATTTTAATGTGTGTGGCGTTTTTTTCTTGAAGTAAATCATACATGTATTTAAAATATTCATTATGACCACCTTGATATGAGGTCATAGCAATGGCATTAGCATCTTCTTGTATGGCACAATTCACGACTTCATCTACGCTTCTATCGTGGCCAAGATGAATTACTTCTACGCCAGTAGATTGTATGATACGTCTCATAATATTGATGGCTGCATCATGACCATCAAATAATGAAGCGGCTGTTACTATTCTTACTTTATGTTGAGGTTTATAAACTTTAGGTTGTTGCATAATCAATTTTAGATTTTATCAAAAAGAGTGTGTAAATTTAAGAATTTACAAATAATATGTCGCTTTTATCGTCTAAAAGTAGGATTCTTTTAAATATTAATTATTTACGTGAAGTAGGTTAAATATTTGTTAGTATAAATTTTTAATTAATTTGTTTTCAATGAATTGCAAATTGACATAAAAGGTTTGATATTTCATTAACATTTTTTTTAGAAATATTTACCTATTTTAGACAAGCTTAAAAAACATATATGGCATAAAATTACTTAACTTAAAATTTAAACATCATGGCAAGAGCAATGTTTGAATATACAAAAGAGGTTTTGAGCAAAGTTTCTTTTGATGTCAAATTGTTTTGTAGAGAAGTGGAAAAAGCCGTCAAGAGACTTTTGCCTCACGAAATTGATGAACTGAGAATTTTTATTAATTCTCTTATTCACAAAAATCCTGAACTCAATCGATGTCAGGTTTTTCTAAATTCTTAGTTTAATGTACTAACCGCCTATAACGGCGGTTTTTTAAATTCAAGTTTTTTTCACGAAATCCTCCAAGTTTTAAAAACTTTCCAGGATTTTTTAAGTTTTCAAAGTAAAGCCTCAAACCTTTGAGGTCTCTAAGACCTGAAAGTTTTTTTAATCTTAAATTTTAGCAAAGGTCTTCGCGCCAAGCTCTAGCCCTGATAGGAACGGCATCCTTATGGCTTTGAAATGTGGCAGATGCTAGCGTGGTGGAGTGCCGCGATGAGCGGTAATCCGGCCACGCTTTGCAGATGGCCAATTTCAAAGCCATAAGATATAGTGGATAGCAGGTTCTTGGCTTCTGATAACAATTATTTTTAGAGTTTTAGTTTTGCTGGTTTTTTGTGTTATGTCTAAAGCTTATCTTACTTTTGTCTAAAATAAGTTGCTATGAAAAATATACTTGCTTTTGCAGGCTCTAACAGTTCGACTTCAATCAATTTTAAGTTTGTAACTCATGCCGCTTCAACTATAAAAGAACATAAGGTTGAGCTTATCAATTTAAGGGGTTTTGATATTCCTATGTATAGTTCAGATTTTGAAGAAAAAAATGGCATACCTCAATCTATTTTAAAACTTAATGAACACATACAGAGTGCTGATGCATTAGTAATTTCTGTCAATGAGCATAATGGCGGTTTATCGGCTTTTTTTAAAAATTGTATGGATTGGCTGTCGAGAAATGATAGAAATTTTTTAAAAGATAAAAAGCTGTTTATACTCAGCACTTCGCCTGGTCGTGGTGGGGCTAAAATGGCCAAGGATTATGCGGTTGAAATTTTGCCACGGTTTGGGGCTGATATTGTTGCTGATTTTGCTTTAGCTTCTTTTGGACATAGCTTTTCTGAAGAAAGTGGCATCACGGATGATACACAAAATAGAGACTTTAAAGCCGCTTTAAATCAGTTTTTAAAAAAGATAGTATAAGCTTTTGAGAACGTCCTATATCTTTTCTCCGCCAGATATTGAAGTCTTTAAGAATAAACTTTTTCATTGGTCGGCTCAATTTAATGATATCGTTTGGCTAAATTCTAATCAAGATATCAGTGCTGGTTATGATGCTATTTTAGCGGTAGAGGCTTTTACGGCGATTAAAACAGATTATACAGAAGCTTTAGACGCTTTAGATGAGTATCAACACCAAACCCAAGATTGGATTTTTGGTTACTTGAGTTATGACAGTAAAAATGGTATAGAAGATTTAAAGTCTGAAAATGATGATGGTTTAGGGTTCCCGGACTTGTATTTTTTTCAGCCTCAAAAGTTGTTTTTAATTAGAGGTCAAAATGTTGAGTGTCTATACTTGAATATGGTTGATGATGAGTTAGAAACCGATCTTAACACCATTGAAAATCAAAGTGTTTTATCTTCAAAAGATGCAGTTAGTGAAATTAATTTGAACTCTAAAATTTCAAAATCGACTTATCTTTCAAAAGTCAATGAGGTGTTAAAACACATTCAACGCGGCGATATTTATGAAATGAATTTTTGTCAGGAGTTTTATGCCGAAAATCATCAGCTAAATCCGCATCAGTGTTTTCAAGATTTGAATGCCATCTCTCAACCACCTTTTGCTTGTTTTTTTAAGCACGAACATTTATATGCATTAGGGGCAAGTCCGGAGCGGTTTTTAAAAAAAACTGGAACAAAACTCATCTCCCAACCTATCAAAGGCACTGCCAAACGTCATAGCGATACCGAAGTCGATAAAAACTATAAATTAAAACTTCAACAAGACCCGAAAGAGATTGCAGAAAATGTTATGATTGTCGATTTGGTTAGAAATGATTTATCTAAAATTGCTAAAAAAAATTCTGTTGAAGTCGAAGAGCTCTGCAAAATTTATAGCTTTAAGCAAGTGCATCAAATGATTTCTACAATTTCAGCTGAACTCAAAGCTGAAGTAGGTTTAAAAGAAATTCTTAAAGCCACATTTCCTATGGGCAGTATGACGGGTGCACCAAAAGTATCGGCTATGCAAATCATTGAAGAATTAGAATCTACTAAACGCAGTTTGTATAGCGGTTGTATTGGCTATATCACACCTGAATTTGATTTTGATTTTAATGTGGTTATTCGTAGTATTTTGCACAATGCTTTAAAGCAATATACCAGCTTAATGGTTGGCAGTGCTATTACACATAAATCCACACCAGAAAATGAGTATGAAGAATGTTTGCTAAAAGCTAAGGCTTTGATGGAAGTGTTGAAAAATGAATATTAACTTAAGAATTATTTTTTTTCGTCAAGGCGATAAGACGCTAAAAGGGTTTATTTTTCACACCAAGACACTAAGACACTAAGGATTTTGGTTAGTTTTGTTGTTCAAGTCCATAACTTTTTTTTAAATCTATGCAAAGTTCATTTCAAAAACAACTTCAGCACCTTATTCCTCAAGCAGAGAACAGCAGATTTTTAATTGCTGCAAGTGGCGGAATTGACTCAACAGTTTTGATTCACTTGTGTTATGTTTTAGGTTTGAATTTTGGCATTTGCCATGTTAACTTTAAACTTCGAGGAGAAGAGAGTGACTCCGACCAAGTGTTTTTAGAAGATTTAGCTCAAACCCTAAACCGACCCATTTTTATTTTAGAAAAAAGTGCTAAAGTTTATGCTAATTCTCGTCAACTTTCTACTCAAGTCGCTGCTCGAGAAATCAGATACCAATGGTTCAAAGATTGTTTAGAGAAAGAAAATTATGATATGGTTATGACAGCACATCACGCTGATGATGATATGGAAACTTATTTGATTAACTCTTTTCGCGGTACGGGAATTAAAGGTTTAACCGGAATTTCTGAAAAGCGAAATAATATTATAAGACCGCTTCTTGAGTTTACAAGACAAGATATTTTAAATTATGCAGAATCTCAAAATCTGAGTTGGCGAGAAGACCGAAGTAATGCGTCTGATAATTACTTGCGAAACGTGATTCGGCATCATCTCATTCCTTTTTTTGAAAAGCGTGAAGATAATTTACACGCGAGGTTTAAAACCACGCAAGACAATATTAAACGCCAAAACGAATTACTTGAAGATTATTTGAATATTGCTTTTAAACAAATTGTTAGACCATCTCAAGATTCGTATCAATTTGATATCAAAACTTTAGAAACCTTTCCGCATCCTAAAAATCTATTAATTGAATTATTAAAAGATTTTGACTTCACTGATTGGAATAGTGTTTACAACCTGTTGACTGCCCAAGTTGGGAAGTTTGTAACATCATCAAGTCATAAATTAGTTAAAGAACGCGGGTTTTTAGAGCTATTTGCTATAAGTGAAATTGATGAAGATTCAATAACAATTAATTTAGAAAATCTGCCTAAAGTCATAACATTTTCTGGAGGGAAATTACATTTCGAAGTTGTTGATAGTTTTTATAAAACCAATCCTGACATTGCTTTTATTTCTAAAGATTTGCTTAAAACTGAGCTTAAACTTCGTCTATATAAAATAGGTGACTATTTTTGTCCGTTAGGAATGCAAGGCAAACGCAAATTGAGCGACTTTCTGAAAGATGAAAAATTAAGCACAAAAGAAAAGCTTCAAGTTTGGGTGCTTTGCCATAATCAAGATATCGTTTGGATAGTCAACCAAAGAATTGACGACCGTTATAAAATTACTGATAAGACAACACAATGTTTAAAAATCACCTATTTCAAATAAGCTTTTTATTATTCAGCTTTATTTTCTTGAGTTTTAATACAACTGCCCAAATCAATTTTGGCTCGCAAAATCAAGTTTTAGAACCCATTGAATGGAAAGCCGATGTCACAAAATCTGACAGCCTTTTTACCTTAGCATTTATTGCTGAGCTAGAAGAAGGATGGCATTTACCATCAATGATAGAATTGGGTGAAGATGTCATAGGTCCAATTCCTACTAAATTTAGTTTTAAAAAACAAAATCACTACAAACTTATTGGCGATACTTATGAGCCAAAAGGCATAGAAACTTATGATGAAACCTTTGAAACTGATTTAACATACTTTGAAGAGAAAGTTGCTTTTACACAAAAAATTAAAATATCTTCGTTTGACCAACCAATTGAAGTTGATGTAACCTATTCGGTTTGCGATGATGAGCGCTGTTTACCACCTGAAATACATACGTTTAGATTACAAATTAATCCTGATGGTTCATTTCAAAATTTAGGTCAGGATTTGGAAGTTGACGAAACAGATGTCAACTTGACTAATTCCTTAAAGTTAGATATAAAAAACCCAGAATTGATCAGCTCAACCAATGAAGAACAATCGTATATGATGCTGTTTTTTCTTGGTTTTATTGGTGGACTTTTGGCTTTATTGACACCTTGTGTATTTCCTATGATTCCGCTGACGGTTTCATTTTTCACCAAAGGTGCAAGAACACCAAAGATTGGTAAATTTAATGCTATACTTTATGGCTTATTTATCTTCGGAATATATCTTTTGCTAAGTTTACCTTTCCATTTATTAGACAGCGTCAATCCTGAAATCCTAAACAATATTTCTACCAATACCGTTTTAAATATCATCTTTTTCGTCATTTTTATGGCTTTTGCTTTTTCGTTTTTTGGTTATTATGAAATTACATTACCTCAATCTTGGAGTAATCGAATGGATCAAAAAGCAATGAGTTTTGGTGGTATTGTAGGCATATTTTTTATGGCCTTGACACTGGCTATTGTCTCTTTTTCTTGTACTGGGCCAATTCTTGGTTCTCTACTTGGTGGCTCCCTAACTGCTGATGGTGGTGCTATTCAACTGAGCTTTGGAATGGGCGGTTTTGGTTTAGCTCTTGCATTACCATTTGCTTTATTTGCTTTATTTCCTAACTGGCTAAAGGCGATGCCGCAAAGTGGCGGATGGCTCAACACGGTTAAAGTGGTTTTGGGCTTTTTGGAAGTTGGTTTGGCATTCAAGTTTCTTTCCAATGCCGACTTGGTTGAAAATTGGGGTTTGTTGAAACGCGAAATATTTATTGGCATTTGGATTGTTGTCGGCGTAGCTATGGTACTTTACCTGTTAGGTAAAATTAAATTTCCACACGATGCTAAAACGATTAAATTAAGTAAAGGTCGAGTTTTTACATCGCTTGTAATTTTAGCTTTTGTGGTTTATCTCGTTCCAGGTTTAACACAATCGTCTTATGCTAATTTGAAACTCTTAAGCGGATTTCCGCCACCATTAAATTACAGTTTGTACGACAAAGACAGCTCTGGTCCTTTAGGTTTAACCGCGTATAAAGATTTTGATAAAGGTCTCGCGGCTGCCAAAGATTCAGGAAAACCGATGTTGATAGATTTTACAGGAATGGCCTGTGTCAATTGCCGTAAAATGGAAGAGCAAGTTTGGAGTGAACCACAAGTTTTGAAGACCTTACAAAACGATGTGATTTTGGTTTCTCTTTATGTCGACAAACGTACTGAATTACCAAAAGATGAGCAGTTTAACTATGAAAAACCAAACGGAACCATTAAAGCTATTAAAACCATAGGAGACAAATGGGCAACTTTTCAAACCGTGAATTTTAAAAACAATTCTCAGCCTTATTATGTGTTAATGGACAGTGATTTGAATTTGCTTAATCAACCTACAGGCTATGAACCTGATGCGGATGTGTTTTTGGAGTGGCTTGAAGGAAGGGATTGAATAATACAAAAAGGTTAATCTGTTTATTTATAAATAGTTACTACTCCTTATGCATAAAAGCTTGTTTCCCTAATAACTCTTCTTCGGTTTCTTCGTGATCTTCGTCAGGCACACAACAATCTACAGGACAAACTGCAGCACATTGAGGCTCTTCGTGAAAGCCCATACACTCTGTACATTTATCGGTAACAATATAATAGAATTCATCACTAACAGGCTCTTGAACTTCATCAGCGTCAGCTTCTTTTCCGTTAGGTAAAACTACGTTACCTTTTAAGTCTGTGCCGTCAGAATAACGCCAATCATCAGCTCCTTCATATATTGCTGTATTGGGGCATTCGGGTTCGCATGCTCCACAATTTATACATTCATCTGTTATCTTAATCGCCATGTTTTTCTTTTATCGTAAGTTTGTTCAAAATTAAACATAATAGCAAAATCCCACAAGTTTATGCTCACTTTTGAACAGCGAAAAGCAGCATTTGTTGACCTCGGTCATCATATCAGTGATTTAGTTAATCAACAATCCTTAACGTCTTCAAAACAACTGGCAAAATTTGAAGAAACCATACAAATTGCCAAAGCAGAAAACCAATGGTTTACAGAAGAAAATATCCGTTTTGCTTTAAAGCAATGGGCAAAATCACTTCAAGAAAACAATTTAATTAATTGGTTGAAACCCTATAATTTAAATCAAGAAATAACAGCTAAAAATATTGGTGTTGTAATGGCTGGTAATATTCCACTTGTTGGGTTTCACGATTTTTTATCGATATTAATTTCTGGTCATAACATCACAGCAAAACTATCTTCAAATGATAAACGGCTTTTGCCTTATTTAGCAAAATTATTAATTCAAATTCAACCCGAATTTGAAACTAAAATAAAGTTTGAAGAGAATCTACTTAAAAACTATGATGCTATAATAGCAACAGGTAGTAATAATACTGCGCGATATTTTGAATATTACTTTAGAAACAAACCCCATATCATTAGAAAAAACAGAAATGGTGTAGCAGTTTTAACAGGTCAAGAAACTATAAAAGATTTTCAAAAATTAGGGGAAGATATTTTCAGATTTTTTGGTTTAGGCTGTAGAAATGTATCTAAATTGTATATTCCTCAAAACTTTGATTTCGATCAGTTTTTTAAAGGTATTTCAAAATTCAACTCTTATATTTACCACAATAAATATGCAAACAATTACGACTATAATAAAGCCGTTTATTTGATGAGTGATACTAAATTTTTAGACAACGATTTTTTAGTTCTAAAAGAAGATAGTCAGATTCCTACTCCTATTAGCGTTGTTAATTATGAAGTTTTTGATGATGATAATTCACTTCAGGAATCTTTAAATCAACATCAAGATGAAATTCAATGTGTCATCGGTCAGCATCATTTATGCGAATTTGACTTTGGTCAAGCTCAACAGCCCAATTTAAGCGACTATGCCGATGGTGTAGATACAATTCAGTTTTTACAAAACCTTTCAACAAAATAATATTATGAAAAAACACAATTTTAGCGCAGGACCTTGTATTTTACCTAAAGAAGTCTTTTTAAAAGCTTCAGAAGCCGTAATGGATTTAGATAACTCAGGTTTATCTATTTTAGAAATTTCTCATCGAAGCAAAGCTTTTGTTGATATTATGGAAGAAGCTCGGGCTTTAACACTTGAACTTCTGGGACTTGAAGGCAAGGGCTATCAAGCTTTGTTTTTACAAGGTGGAGCAAGTTTACAATTTATAATGAGTGCTTATAATTTGCTTGAAAACAAAGCCGCTTATCTCGATACTGGCTCGTGGTCAACTAAAGCTATTAAAGAAGCGCGCAAGTTAGCTGAAGTTGAAGTTGTTGCCAGTTCATCTGATAAAAATTTTAATTATATTCCTAAAGATTATAATATCCCTAAAGATGTAGATTATTTTCACTGTACGAGTAACAATACTATTTTTGGTACACAAATTAAAGATTTTCCCGAAACAGATGTTCCAGTAGTTTGTGATATGAGTAGTGACATTTTTTCAAGACAACTTGATTTTTCTCAATTTGATTTGATTTATGCAGGTGCGCAAAAAAATATGGGACCAGCAGGGGCGACATTAGTTGTTGTAAAAGAAGATATCCTCGGTAAAGTTAGCCGTGATATTCCTTCTATGTTAGATTATAAAATTCATATCGGTAAAGACAGTATGTTTAACACACCACCTGTTTTTGCTATTTATACTTCGATGCTGAATTTGCGTTGGTTAAAAGCCAAAGGCGGAGTTGAAGCCATTCAAAAAGAAAATGAAAATAAAGCAAAACTAATTTATTCAGAAATTGATATCAACCCACTATTTAAAGGGTTTGCCAATAAACCTGATCGTTCAACTATGAATGCCACATTCAACTTAGTTGACGATACTTTAAAAGAACGTTTTGATAAAATGTGTAAAGAATCAGGCATTAATGGCGTAAACGGTCATAGAAGCGTTGGAGGTTATCGAGCTTCTATGTACAACGCTTTACCTAAAGAATCGGTGAGCGTTTTAGTAGAAATTATGGACGAATTAGAAAGAAAAGCATAAATTATTAATATTAAAAAAAAATAAAATGAAAATATTAGCAAACGACGGCGTATCACAAGCAGGTGTTGATATGCTTGAAAACGCTGGTCACGAAGTAATACAAACCAAAGTTGCACAAGAACAACTCAATAAATATTTAAACGAGAATAATATTGATGTCATTTTAGTAAGAAGTGCTACTAAAGTAAGGAAGGACTTGATTGACGCTTGTCCAAATCTCAAAATCATCGGTCGTGGTGGCGTTGGTCTTGACAATATTGACGTGGATTATGCTGTATCTAAAGGCATTAAAGTCATTAACACACCAGCAGCTTCTTCAGACTCTGTTGCAGAATTGGTTATGGCTCACACCTTAAGTGGATTTAGATTTTTGCATCTTGCCAATCGCCAAATGCCTCTTGATGGCGATTCTAAGTTTAAAGAGCTTAAAAAATCTTATGCTAAAGGAACTGAACTCAAAGGCAAAACTATGGGTGTTGTCGGCATTGGTCGTATTGGTCAAGCTACAATCAAACGAGCAATTGGTTTAGGAATGAACGTCATTGTTCACGATAAATTTACTGATGAAGTTGATGTCAAGCTTGAGTTTTTTGATGGTCAACATTTAGATTTTCATTTAAAAAGTGTAGATTTTGATGAACTTTTAGCAAAATCTGATGTCATTACGTTTCACGTCCCTTCACAAAAAGACTATATTTTAGGTGCTAAAGAAATCGAAAAGATGAAAGACGGCGCAGCAGTTGTCAATACAGCCCGTGGTGGCGTTATTGATGAAAAAGCAGTTGTGAAAGCACTTGAAAACAAAAAGTTAAGTTTTGCCGCTATTGATGTTTTTGAAAATGAACCAACACCAGAAATTAAATTATTAATGCAACCTAAGTTGTCATTAAGTCCTCATATTGGTGGCGCAACCACTCAAGCTCAAGACCGAATAGGAACTGAACTTGCAGAACAAATTATAGAGTTAAGTCAATAGATGAAGCACAAATTACTTTTCATATTATTCATCTTTTGGGGTTTGGCTAGCCAAGCTCAAACGCAGCAAGGTCTTGCTTCTGTAAGGCCTTTAGCACATGAAGGCGTGATGACTAAAAGCGGAGAACGCTTTTCTCACGACAGCCTTGTTGCATCTCATCGGTCATTGCCCTTTGGCTCAGTGGTAAAAGTGACAAATTTAAATAATAGACAATCTGTAGAAGTAAAAATAAACGACCGTGGACCATTTATTAAAGGTCGAATTATAGATTTGTCAGAACGTGCTGCTGAATTAATTAGCTTATATAACAATGATATGACGAAAGTAAGCTTAGAAGTACTTAAAGTCGAAACATTTTTTAAGCCTCAAGATAAAGACTCAAATGCTGAAACTCAAGGAGATTTTATCATTCAACTTGCAAGTTATTCTAAAATAGAAAACGCCCAAAATTATAAGTCTGAACTATCAAAACACAATATGGAGCAGCCCATTAGTATTAAGTCTCAGTTTGTCAATGGCAAAACTTTATTTAAAGTTTTTATTGGAAACTTTAAAACACGGGATGATGCTGAGAAGTATAAAATAAAATTGCCAGATGCACTTCAGAATGGCTATGTCACAACCTTAGAGCCTTAATCTGTTTTTTCGTTAAAACACTTTTGTAAACAATTGTTTTAATGTATTTTAAAGCGTGAAATTTAAGTCATTATATATCGTAATTGGTTTAGCATTACTTATACTGGGATGTAATGCAACTGAAAAATCCAATCAATTTAAAGCTAAAAAATCTCAAAAATCTCAAGAGTACGATACCATTGAAATTGCTAATGATAGTTTAGAATACAAAATCATCATTCTTGAAATTGGTTTTAATTCTTGGTTAGCAACTCAGCGACCTAAAGGTTATTATTCACAAACATTTTTAGAAAATAAAAACCGAATATTAGTTTCTGAGTACAATAGCAGAGTAAACGAACCTTCTAGATATGACCCTCAACTATATCCCTTCAGAATAGATTATAATTTTAGAACAGATTATGGGTATGAAGTCAATTATTTACTCTATCATTATTTTCTTTTTTTTCAACAGAAATACAATCAAAACTTGAGATATTAAATAGTTTTTATCAACAAAAACTTGTTAATAATTAATCATCTAATTGTAATAAGTATGTTAATTAAATACTAATTTTGCGCAAACCTAAATCTATCTCATAATGAAAAAATATCTACTTATTTTAATTCTATTTAGTTGTACATTTACTTTTGCACAAGTCACTACATCTACAGTTACTGGTTTGGTAAAAGATGAACAAGGGCAAACATTACCCAACGCCAATGTGATTGCTGTGCATCAACCCTCAGGCTCTCAATATGGGAGTATTACCAATTTTGATGGCCGTTTTAGACTCAACAACATGAAAATTGGTGGTCCATATTCAATTAAGATTTCATATGTAGGTTATCAAACCTTTGAAACTAAAAATGTTAATCTTGAATTAGGAGAAACGTTTAATTTAGAAGTTGCTTTACAACCTGAAGCTAATAACCTTCAAGAAGTTACCATCACTGTTTCTGACGATCCAACCTTTTCGAGTGAAAGAACCGGAATGTCAACTCAAGTAACTTCCAGAGATATTAAAAGGTTACCAACAATATCAAGATCTGCACAAGATTTTACGAGACTTGAACCTACCGCTAGTGGAAATTCTTTTGCCGGTAGAAATGATCAATTCAACAATTTCTCTCTTGACGGAGCTATTTTTAATAATCCATTTGGTTTAGATGCCGCAACGCCAGGAGGCCAAACTGATGCTCAACCAGTTTCACTTGATGCAATTGAGCAAATTCAAGTTCAAACTGCACCTTACGATGTTACGCTTGCTGGTTTTACAGGAGCTTCTGTTAATGCTGTTACTAAAAGTGGTGACAATACATTTAAAGGAACAGCTTACTCGTTTTTTAGAAATGAAGACTTAACAGGAGATCAAGTTGAAGGCCAAGATGTATTTAAAGCAGACCTTGAACAATTACAATATGGCGTTAGCGTTGGTGGTCCTATTATAAAAGATAAATTGTTCTTTTTTGCCAATTTTGAAAAAGATGATAGAACAGATTTAGGTAGCGCATTTGTTCCAAATCGTGGAACAGGCTCTATTAATGAATCACGTGTTTTAGCAAGTGATTTAGTGGCTGTGCAAGAAGCTTTAGCTGCTGTAGGTTATGACACTGGAGCTTTTGAAGGTTTTAATTTTGATTCTGAATCAACAAAAGGTATTATTAAATTAGACTGGAACATCAACCAAAATCACAAAGCGGTTTTTACGTATAATTTTCTTGATGCCTCAAAACAAAAACCTGCTCACCCCACGGCCTTAGGTTTTAGAGGACCAAGTGCTTCTATTTTGCAATTCGAAAATTCAGGTTATGAAATTAATAATGAATTAAATTCTGTACAATTTGAATTGAACTCTACATTTGGAAACACAGTTTCTAACAAGCTTCAAGTTGGTTATACATCATTTAACGATTTTAGAAATCCCTTGTCTTCGCCTGCTCCAGTTATCAATATTCAAGATGGTAACGGTTCTAACTATATCATTGCTGGTCACGAGCCATTTTCTATCAACAATTCACTTGATCAAAAAGTTTTTCAAGTAACGAATAACACCAATATATTTTATGGTAATCATACTTTTACCGTTGGGGTTTCATTTGAAAAATTTGAGTTTGACAACTCTTTTAACTTAGCTGAATACGATAATTTCGGTAATCCTAACGGATACTTTGGTACTTTTAATGCCTATCCTTCTGTTGATGCATTTTTAGCAGACGCAGCAGCTGGTCCAAACTCAGCTTTAGTCAATAACTTAGCATTTGCTCAAAACGTATTTGAAACAAACAATGCGAATGGTGTAGGCAATGACGGTGGATGGAAACTTGCAGAAACCAACGTTGGACAGTTTGCATTTTATTTTCAAGACGAATGGAATGTTTCAGACGACTTTAAATTAACTTTAGGTTTAAGGTTTGATAAACCAATGTATTTTGATACGGATGAAAAAATACAAGAATTTATCGATATTGATAATGGTGCTACAGTTGATCCTACTACAGTTTATTTTAATCCACAAACCAACGAAGAAGTCACTTTAGATTCTACAAGATTACCTACTGATGGAATTTTATTTTCTCCAAGAATGGGTTTCAATTGGGATGTTAATGGTGATAAATCTCTACAAGTTCGCGGTGGTACAGGAATTTTTACAGGTAGACTGCCCTTCGTATGGATAGGAAACCAAGTCAGTGGAGCAGATCAAGGTTTCTTTCAAATCGTTGATCCTGAATTTGAATTTCCACAAGTATTTCGTTCAAGTTTAGGTGTTGATTACAAATTTAACAATGGGTTAATTGTTACAGGAGATTTTTCTTATACCAACGATATCAACGCTGCACACGTTCAAAACTGGGGTTTAAAAGAACCATCAGGTAGAGTAGGTGGTGTTGATTTTAGAGAGTATTATTTAGATTCTGATAAAGGTGAAAATAACGCTTTTGTATTTACCAATTCTGATAAAGGTAGAATTTACAACCTTGTGGCTTCCGCTAAAAAGACTTTTGATAACGGATTATATGCTATGCTTTCTTATAGTTATTTAGACTCGAGAGATGTCAACTCTATAGAAGCTGAAATTACAGGTGATGCTTTTAGTTTTAATCCAACAGTAGGAAACGCCAATGATGATGTTTTAGCATATTCTAAATATGGAGACAACCATCGTTTTATAGCAGTCTTGTCAAAAGCTTGGTCTTATGGAAGTTCAAAACAATGGAGAACCACAGTATCAAGTTTTATTGAATATGCTGAAGGGAATCGTTTTAATTTTACTTACGCAGGAGATATAAATAATGATGGTAGTGCTGTGAACGATTTAATTTATATTCCTACAGCTCAAGAAATTGGACAAATGAATTTTTCTGGTCCTGGACAAGCAGAAGCTTTCAATCAATTTATTCAGCAAGATGATTATTTGAGTGAAAATAGAGGAGAATTTTTTGAACGTTACGGCGCAAAAGCACCTTGGAGAAGTACTGTTGATATCAAAATACTTCAAGATTTTGACTTTAAAATTTCTAATAATAAAACCAACACTATTCAATTCAGTTTAGATATTTTAAACTTTGGAAACTTACTCAACTCTGATTGGGGAATTATAGAAGAGCCGTTTAATCAACAGCCTATTGGAGTTACTGTTGACCCTAATACACTTGAGCCTACTTATACTTTCAATCCTGATAATCAACAAACTTTTGTTACTAACAGTAACTTATTGTCAAGATGGAGAATGCAATTTGGTTTAAGATATATCTTTTAAAATATCTTAAATACTCCAGTTTTAAAGCTGTCCAAATTGGGCAGCTTTTTTTATTAGATTTAGTCATCACGTTTTTAAACTAAAAAAATATTAAAAAATCGACTTTAGTAGTTTATTTCAATATATTTGTTTTCGTGATATTTTTCAAGAAACATATAGCCCTATTTCTTCTTCTTATAGTAGCTACATATAGTGTTGATTTGCACGGCTTATCACATAATTTTGAAAATGATTCAAATGATGACAAGCAGTGTGAAATTTGTATTCTTCATCATCATCAACACGAGATATCTGTCTCAATATTTCCTACAAATCACTATTTTGGAAACTTATTTTTAGAAGATAAATTCACTTTAAAGGTTGATACTTTAACTTATCATTTCCCTTACCAAAATCTTTATTTCGAAGGAAAATATTATAATAAACCACCACCAAAATTCATATAATTATTTCGCCTAAATTTTACAGTACCTGTTATTAATTTTAACGGTATTTGATTTATTGTCAATTAATTATATGTATGAAAATTAAATTAATTTTTCTCTTTTCGTTTGTTGTTGCATTAGCTTATACACAAGAATGTGATTTAAGCTTAGAAGGTTATGTCATTGATTTACACGATAATACTGTTTTAGAAAACGCAGTCGTTAAAATTAAAAATACTAACAAATATATTTTAACCAACGACAAAGGTTTTTACAAATTCTATGGATTATGTTCTGGAGAATATGAAATTATCGTCTCGCACATCCAATGCGAAAGCTTGACAAAACAAATCATTTTAAATGAAAGTAAAACCCTTAATTTTTCTTTAGAACACCATTTAGAAAGCCTCAACGAAGTTTTAATCAAAGGAGAGCTTTATAATTCTGATGATAAGTCAGCAATTTCAGCTCAAATTTCGCACGAAACTATAGATCGTTTCAGTAATGCCACGCTTGGTGATGCTATTTCAACATTACCAGGTGTTTCTTCTTTAAATACGGGAAATACTATTGTAAAGCCTGTTATACAAGGGCTTCACAGTTCACGGGTGTTGATTATCAACAACAATGTGAGGATGGAAGATCAACAATGGGGTGTAGATCACGCACCAAACATCGATATCAATTCAGCAGCTAATATTACGGTTATTAAAGGTAGTTCGGCCCTTGAATACGGTGGCGATGCTATTGGTGGTGTGATTATTGCTGAACCACAAAAAGCGCCTGTAAAAGACACGTTGATGGGCAAAACCATTATAACAGGCGAGAGCAATGGTCGTGGTGGAAATATGTCTACCAATTTATTGAAGGCTTATAAAAGCGGTTTGTATTTTAAAGCTCAAGGGAGCTTTAAACGTATGGGTGATTTTGAAGCGCCTGATTATGTATTATCAAACACTGGTGTAGAAGAACAAAATATCGCTTTAGGACTAGGCTTGAATAAAATCAGCTATGGCTTTGACGTGTTTTATTCTCGATTTGATACTGAGATTGGGATTTTAAGAGCTTCACATATTGGTAATGTAAGCGATTTAGTCAATGCCATTAATAGTCAAGAGCCCAGTTTTGTCGATGAATTTACTTACGATATTAATGAACCTAAACAAGATGTGGTTCATCAATTATTAAAAGTTAATGTTTTTAAAAAGTTCAAAAACTTTGGGCAGCTTGATGTGCAATATGCCTTTCAAAATAATAGGCGTAAAGAGTTTGATATTAGACGTGGCGAACGTTCAGGAATACCAGCTTTAGATCTAGAGCTTCAAACTCATAATTTAATCACTAAATTTAAATATAAAAAGTTTGATAATTTTTCTTCTAAAGTTGGACTTGAATTGACTTTTCAAGACAACTTCCCCGATCCAGACACAGGGGTAAGACGATTAATTCCTGACTACGAAATGTATAAAATTGCAGGTTTTTGGACAGCCAATTATCAAGCTTCTGACGATTTATATTTTAATGCAGGAGTGCGTTACGATTTTACAAATATTGACGCTCAAAAGTTTTATCGTCTGAGCCGTTGGCAAGAACGCAACTATCAAATTGATTTTGCAGATATTATCGTTGAAGATTTTGGTTCGCAGCTTTTAACTAATCCTGATTTTGACTACCATAATGTCTCAGCTAATTTGGGGATGCAATATAATTTTAAAGATTGGGAATGGAACACCAATATCGGAACGGCTTCTCGTGCACCAAATCCTTCAGAACTATTCAGTGATGACTTACATCACAGTATTGCTAATATTGAAATTGGCGATTTGAGAATACAGAGCGAACAATCTTATAAAATCTCAACTCAACTCAAAAGAAATTTTGAAAATTGGCAGTTTGATATTTCAACCTACTATAATTTTATTGATGATTATATTTTGCTTGAGCCCAACGGAATTGAACAAACCATTAGAGGCGCTTTTCCCGTTTTTGAATACAGACAAACCAATGCTAGATTATTTGGTGTAGATGTGAATATTGGCTATCAAGTTAATGATGATATATCCTTAAACTCAAATTTTGCCTATGTCAATGGCGAGGACACATCAAGAAACAGAGCTTTAATTAATATGCCGCCTGTAAATTGGCAAAATAGTGTAAGCTTTCAGATTGAAAAATGGCATAATTTAAATTTGTATTTGAGCAGTCAATTGGTGTTTGAGCAAACCCGTTTTCCAGACGACAATTTTACAACGCCTATTCTCAATTCAGAAACAGGTGATTTTGAACAAAAGCTTGTCAATATAAGTCAGCCACCTGAAGCATATCACTTGATGAATTTTAGAGCTGAGATGCCTTTTCTAATCAGTTTTGCTGAGCTTAAAGTCGGTCTTAGTGTCAATAATATTTTTGATACTACTTACAGAAGTTATCTGAACAGACAACGCTTTTACGCTGATGAAATCGGCAGAAACTTAGTGTTACAGCTTAAACTTAATTACTAAAAAACTAACAGCTTAAACTAAATATTTTCGAAAACTATTCCATTTTTAAAACCCTCAAAATTTAATATTCAATTTAAAACAACTACCTATGAAAACAATTAAACTTTTAAGCCTTATGGCTATTGCACTATTTACCTTTTCTGCTTGCTCAGACGATGATGATGCAGCTCCACAAATTATTAATGAAGAAGAAGTCATTACAACCGTCAACATTACTTTAACTGATGAGAATGGCAATGTTAAAAATCTAAGTCTTGCTGATTCAGATGGAGACGGGCCAACACCTCCTGTAGCAAATGCAGACAACTTAGACGCTAATACTGTTTATTCAGGTACAATAGAGTTTTTAAATGAGTTAAAAACGCCCGTCGAAGATATCACTGTAGAAGTTGCAGAAGAAGACGATGAGCACCAAGTGTTTTATGTGCCTTCATCAAATTTAAATACTACGATAAATTACAATGACCAAGATGCAACTGGCAATCCTGTTGGTTTAGATTTCACTTTAACTACAGGTGAAGCTAGTAATGGTTCGTTAACGGTATTATTAATTCATTTGCCTGTAAAAGAAGCTAATGGTGTGAGTAATGGTGATCCTACAAACGCTGGCGGCGAAACCGATGTTGAAGTTGTGTTTTCAATCAATATTCAGTAGGAACTTAGCTGATTTAAAACAAAAAAATGCCTTTGGTCACCCAAAGGCATTTTTATTTGAATCTTACTTAAGCTGAATTTCGGCTGGCATTGATATTACCAAACAAACACCTCATAACTAATTTTTCAAATCTTTCTTTTTCAGGATGATCTTGCTGGATCATTTGCAAGGCGTACTGTTGGATTGATAATAAGGGTAAAATTATATTTTCACGAGCACTGATAGATAGTCGTGTTGTCTTTTCATTATCCATCAACTCTTTGATTCCTGTCAATTTTAAAGCCCATTTT
>JASMTR010000102.1:0-14307 GCA_041694175.1 Bacteroidales bacterium | reverse complement strand
GGTATTTCAGAAGTTTGCTTGACACTTGAGACAATAATTAAACGTTCAATATCTATTAGTTTTGCTATTTCTTGAACTAAAACTCCGCCAAAAGATACACCAATTAAAATCGGGTTTTTATGTTTAATATGAACCAACATTCGTTTGGCATAAGCTTGAATACTTTCATCTTTTAAAGGAATTTGCCAGCTCAACCAATGTATTTCAAAACGTGAAGAGTCTAACTTGATATGTTCAAAAATAGATGGATTTGCTGCCATTCCGGGCATCATATACACCTGATATTTTTTTGATTGAAACTCTAACATTACTGAAAATAAATTGCTTATAAATAATTTTTGTAAATTTACAACATATTCAAAGCATCACACAGAAGTTCATTTAATAATTATCAACTTCATTTAAAGTTTTTTGAGTTATGAACTTAGAGATTAAAAAAAACGATTTTTTAAGACAATTTGAAACTAAAGTTGAAGATTGTCTGATAAAACTTGAATATTCGGAACAAGCTAAAAATATATTTTTAACCCGCTTTGAAATCCACAAATCTTTACCTGTTGAAAAATACCAAGACCTTTTTATAAAATTAGTCTTAGACCAACTTGCTGAAGAAGAGCGCAAAGTCGTGCCAACTTGTCCAAAAGTAGCGGCTTTTTTTAAAAAACACCGTTCAGAATACAAACATCTTTTACCGGCAGGAATAACACTTTAAAAAATTAAGCAGTTTCTAAAACTTCGTTTTCTATTAATTCTCCTCGCACTAATCCATCTGAATCTATAAAATCTAATTTTACCTTTTGGAGTGTATTGACCAAATGTGGATTCCACGGCAACTTAATTTTGACATAGTTTTCAGAAAAACCATATATGTAGCCTTCTTTATTTTGGTCTTCAAATAATACGGTTTTGGTTTTACCAATTTGACTTTCATAAAACGCGCGTCGTTTTTTAACGGATAATCCTCTTAACATTTTGCTGCGTTTTTTCCTAACTGACATAGGCACTACGCCATCCATTTCAGAAGCTGGTGTATTGTCTCGTTCTGAATACGTAAAGACGTGCAAATAAGAAATATCTAATTGATTTAAAAACTCATAAGTTTCTATAAATAATTCGTCAGTTTCTCCAGGAAAACCAACAATCACATCAACCCCAATACAAGCATCTGGCATTGTGGAATTAATTCGCTCTACCCGATCGACATAAAGTTCTTTCATATAGCGACGACGCATTTTTTTTAATAAAGTATTACTACCACTTTGTAAAGGAATATGAAAATGCGGCACAAAATGTTGGCTATGCGACACAAAATCAATGGTTTCATCTTTAAGTAAGTTTGGCTCGATTGAAGAAATACGCAATCTTTCAATCCCCTTAACATTATCTAAAGCTTTAACCAAATCTAAAAATGTGTGTTCGTGTTTTTTATTGCCAAATTCACCTTTGCCATAATCGCCGATATTGACTCCAGTTAAAACAATTTCTTTGATACCTTGTTCTGAAATTTCTTTAGCATTCTCTAAAACATTACTCAACGTATCTGAACGCGAGATTCCTCTCGCTAAAGGAATAGTGCAATAGGTGCATTTGTAATCACAGCCATCTTGAACTTTTAAAAATGCACGTGTGCGGTCACCTATAGAATATGAGCCCACATAAAAATCAGCCTCATCAATTTCACAGGAATGCACTTCACCAAAATCATTTTTACTTAAATCATTGATATAATCAGTAACTTTAAATTTTTCAGTCGCACCTAAAACCAAATCGACACCACCAACTTGAGCTAACTCTTCGGGTTTTAGCTGTGCGTAACAACCAATCCCTATCACAAAGGCCTCAGGATTGGTTTTCAGTGCTTTTTTGACAACTGTTTTAAAGCGCTTGTCCGCATTTTCAGTTACACTACAGGTGTTAATGACGTAAATATCTGCTTGTTGCTCAAAATCAACGCGCTCATAACCTTCATCTTGAAATTGACGTGCAATCGTAGAGGTCTCAGAAAAATTGAGTTTGCAACCTAAAGTGTAAAATGCAACTTGATTAGACATACTTTAATTTGAATTTATCAACCTGTAAAAGCGATATTCTTTATCTTCGAATTTTAATTTTGCAAATATATCAACTATAAACGTCTTGAAAAAATTGAAGTTCAAAAGATTATACATTGCTGCCCTATTAGGCCTATTTTTACTCACAGCTTGCCAAGATAAAAATAAGTCAGACCAATCACATTTAGTCTTTCGTTACAACGAACACTCAGACATTACTTCTTTAGATCCAGCATTTGCTAAAGACCAGCGTAACATTTGGGCTGTTCATCAACTTTATAATACCTTAGTCGGTTTAGATGATAGCCTTAACCTTAAGCCTGAATTAGCCAAATCGTGGAGCATTAGCGATGACGGATTGACTTATACTTTTAAACTAAGAGAAGATGTTTATTTTCACAAAAATAAGGTCTTTAAAAAAAAGAAACACCGCCTTAACTCAGAAGATGTTGTTTACAGCTTAAAACGACTTACTGATTCAAACCTTGCTTCACCAGGTTCTTGGATTATGAAACCTGTAGAGTCTATTAAAAGCCTTGATGATTTCACTGTAGAAATCAAACTCAATGAGTATTTCCCTGCATTCCTCGGTTTACTCAGTATGAAGTATTGTTCTGTAGTTCCTAAAGAAGTTGCATCAGGTAAAATTGACTTTAGAACCAATCCTATTGGCACAGGACCATTTCAATTCAAACGCTGGATACCTCAAGAAAAATTAGTTTTTAGAAAAAATTCCTTGTATTTTGAAACTGATAGCACAGGACAACAACTGCCATATTTAGAAGCTATTGCCATTACATTTCTGCCTGATAAGCAAAGTGAGTTTATGCAATTCATTCAAGGCAATTTAGACTTTATGAGTGGACTTGATGTGTCTTATAAAGATGAATTGTTGCAAGCTAACGGTCAGCTAAAGGCTAAATATAAAAATCAAATCATTTTAGATAAATCTCCTTATCTAAATACTGAATATGTTGGGTTTTATTTGGCAGATTCAACAGCTGATATTCATCATAAAAGTTTACGTCAAGCTATAAACTATGGTTTTGATCGCCAAAAAATGATTAAATATTTAAGAAATGGCATTGGCATTCCCGCTGAACAAGGTTTTATTCCGAAAGGTTTACCAGGCTTTGGAGGTGTTCAAGGGTTCAGTTATCAACCTGAAAAAGCAAAAAAATTGGTTCAGCAATACGTCCAAAAAACAGGCAACAAATCTCCTGAAATCACTATATCTACCAATCCTTCTTATGTTGACTTAATCGAATTTATGCAAGCCGAATTAGAAGCCATTGGCGTCAAAGTCAATGTTGATGTTTTGCCTGCTTCAACTTTAAGACAAAAACGTTCATCAGGACAATTAGATGCTTTTAGAGCCAGTTGGATAGCCGATTATCCAGACGCACAAAATTACCTCAGCTTATTTTACAGCAAAAACAAAAGCCCAAACGGCCCCAACTACACCCATTTTGAATCTGAAATTTACGACAGTATTTATGAAAAATCTTTGAGAATTTCAGATGCCAAACAACGCCTTCCGCTCTACCATCAATTAGACACAATAATCATTAACCAAGCCGCTATTATTCCTTTATTTTATGACGAAGCCGTTAGGTTTAAACAAAAAAATGTTAGAGGACTTGACATTAATTCAATTAACTTATTAGATTTAAAAAATGTCTATAAGACTAAATAAAAAAAGAGCAAAATTTTATAGGATTTTGCTCTTTTTTTTATGAAAATTATTAAGTTTTTATTTTAATTGAACTTTTACTTTTCTAGATAATTTTCTAGAGTACTCAGAGTTGTTTTCAAAATTAGGATTCACACCAGAACCCTTGAATTCAATTCTTGACTGATCTACTCCTGCAGATACTAAGATATCATTGATATATTTAGCTCTGTTATTGGAAAGTTTTTCATTATAAGCTTTATTACCAACAGGGTCAGTATACCCTGTAAGCTCAATATTTTCATTAGGATTTTGTTTCAAGAATAATACAATAGAGTTAATATCTTGAATAGATGATGCTTCAGGAACTACACTATCAAAGCCAAAATACACATTAATATATCCTTTAGTAATCAGAGACCTTATAACATCAGAAGCATTTTCTTTTGATTGACTATCTCTAAATTCAGATTGAGACACATAATTAGTATTAAGTGTATTTTCTAATTCGTCTGGCACACCATTTTGATTGTTATCTACAGCAATACCTTTAGTATTAACAGCAACACCGTTAGTTGTTCCAGGCTCTCTATCAAGATAATCAAGTACACCATCTTGATCTGAGTCAGCAAACTTTTCTTTTAATTCAGCTACTTCTTGCTTAAGAAGCTCCAATTCTGTTACATCATTATTATAAACGTGATACCAATCTATGTTCTTTTTCTGTTTACCTAAAGCAATATTTAAGCCTACCGATGCATTAAACATAATCCCATCTACAGCTCGAGTTGTTGTAGAAGAAATGCCATCCCAATTGTAATTTTGTCCAAAATTAACAGCAGTCATGAAGTCAAATTTTAAAGAGATTTGATCACTTAATCTAAACATTGGGGTTATACCAGCTACCGCAGAAAAAACATAATCTTCATCATCTATAAATTGATCATCTGGTAATAATACCCCAGCGCCTACACCAGTATAAAATTGAAGATTAAAGTTATTCGTCCAATTTTGAAAATCTAGTATACTTCCTAAATTAAATACAGTTTCAAGACTAGACTGAAGATAAGTGGAATTGAAACTTGCAGTACTCGTATCCTCGTCTTCGCTAATATCATTATAACCTCCTTTAAAGCGTAATCCGAATTTATCATTAAACATATATCTTATAGCTAGATCAGCATGTAAACCAGATATTAGTGATGTATTAATGGTCTCGGTAACATTAGAAGGGTTTAAAAATTCTGGTTGAGCGCCAGTATGCGTTCTTGCAGCTTTATTCCCCCCAATCCCAAATTCTAAAAACCACTGATCGTATTCTTCAAAAGGTTCATAGTCTTGGTAAATTTCATCTTTACTAGGCTCTTCATTTTGCTCGTCTTGAGAAAATACAAACAATGGCATTAACAAAATTAAATACACAAGTTTTTTCATTTTTAATAAATTTAGATTGATTAATTAACACATTTAATGTGCAAATAAAATAAAATAATTTCAATTAAAGAATACAATACTTAAAAAAAGCTTTAAATCAAGACAATAAGTCTAATTTCGCAAAACGTAAAAGTAAGTTTTTAAGCCCTGCTTTTTCAAAATCTATCTCCGCTTTTTTGTCTTGCCCAACGCCATTTACAGCTAAAACTTGTCCTAAGCCAAATCTACCATGTTTAACTTTTTGTCCTGGTTTTATAGACATCACTTCTTCTTTAACTGAAGTTTGAGAAGTGTTGGGTTTAATTTTTCTCAATTTTCTCAACTGATTTTCAGTAGGTTTATGACTTGGCGGTGGTGTGCCTTTTTTAGGTTTAGTCTGTCTTAATTTAGATTTATCGACTTCACCAAAAATATCGGCATCAATTTGTGGTTTATAGCGATATGAGTCTTCAGAGATATTGTATTCTAAGGCACTTTCATCAATTTCATCAATAAATCGACTCGGTTCGGCATCTATCAGTTTGCCCCAACGGTATCGAGATAAAGTGTATGTGATGTAGGCTTGTTTTTCTGCACGGGTTAATGCCACATAAAACAATCGACGTTCTTCCTCAAGTTCACTCCGAGTATTCATACTCATACCAGATGGAAACAAATCTTCTTCCATACCAACGATAAATACATAAGGAAATTCTAAACCTTTAGCGAGATGAACTGTCATAAGAGACACGCGGTTACTATCGCCTTTTTCGTTATCAAAATCAGTTGCTAAGGCTACATCTTCTAAAAATTCGCTAATTGAGCCAGTGGCATCTTCTACTTCATTTTGTCCTTCAACAAAGTCTTTAACCCCGTTGAGCAATTCTTCGAGATTTTCTACCCTGGTTATGCCATCTGGCGTGCCGTCTTTTTTAAATTCTTGAAGCAAACCTGTTTTCTTAATTACTAAATCCGTGAGTTCAAATGCGTTGAGTTTTTCAGCGGTGATTTGAAAACTCTTTATCATATTCACGAAATTGATCAGCTTGGTTTGTATGCCTTTGTTAATAGGCAAATCAATTTTTTGAATGTTCTCAATGACTTCAAAAATAGAACGCTTGTAGTGATTTGCTGCCAGCACCAGTTTATCTAAGGTGGTTTGACCAATGCCTCGTGTAGGATAATTGATTATTCGTTTAAGGGATTCTTCATCTTTGGGATTAACAATAAGTCGCAAATAGGCTAAAGTATCTTTTATTTCTTTACGCTGATAAAAAGACAAGCCTCCATAAATGCGATAAGGCATATCTTTTTTACGCAAGGCATCTTCCATAGCACGACTTTGCGCATTGGTACGATACAAAATAGCAAATTGATCGTAATCTAATTGATTTTGCATTTGCAATTCAAATATGGTTGAAGCCACATATCGCCCTTCTTCAGCATCGTTAAGCAAACGATTAACTTCTATTTTATCGCCTTGTGTGTTAGAAGTCCAAACGACTTTTTCCAAACGTTTTTTATTTTTTTCAATCACTGAATTCGCCGCTTGCACCAAGGTTTTAGTCGAACGGTAATTTTGTTCAAGTTTATAGGTTTTGACCTCATCATAATCTCTTTGGAAATTCAAGATATTATTGATGTTTGCTCCTCTAAAGGCGTAAATACTTTGAGCATCATCTCCTACAACACAAATATTTTGGTATCTATCACTTAAAGCCCGAACAATTAAATATTGAGAATGGTTTGTATCTTGGTACTCATCCACTAAAATATACTGAAAACGGTGTTGATATTTAGACAAAACGTCTGGGAAACGTGTCAATAACTCATTGGTTTTAAGCAATAAATCATCAAAATCCATTGCGCCTGCCTTAAAACAGCGCTTGACGTATTCTTCGTAAATATCGCCGAGACGTGGACGCTTTGCCATAGCATCTGCTTCTTGAAGTTCAGGATTTTGTCGATAGGCTTTAACAGTGATCAAGCTATTTTTATAAGACGAAATACGGGAATAGACTTGTTTATATTTATAGACATCTTTGTCTAAGTTCATCTCTTTAATAATGCTATTGACCAGCCGTTGAGAGTCTTGCGTATCGTAAATCGTAAAATTAGATGGAAAACCTAGTTTATCAGCTTCAAATCTCAGTAATCTGGCAAAAACTGAATGAAACGTTCCCATCCACAAATTCTTTGCTTCACTTGGACCAACAATTTTGGCAATACGGTTTTTCATCTCTCGCGCTGCTTTGTTGGTAAAAGTCAGCGCTAAAATATTAAAAGGATCAACACCCTGATTCATCAGATGAGCAATGCGGTAAGTTAAAACTCTGGTTTTACCCGAACCTGCACCAGCTATTACTATCATTGCCCCATCTTTTTGCAATACGGGTTCGCGTTGGGCGTCATTCAATTCGTCTAAATAGGCTTGCAAATTATTTGTTTTTTAAAAACCAAAATTAAATAAACCTTAATGAATTTAAGCTGAGTTTGTATTTTAATTTCAAAACACATTTTGAACATAAATGTATTGGTCAATGATTATCTTTACATCCAAAAATTTTTAATAATGACAGATTTTAACTTTTCGATTTTAGTCTCTTTCTTTTTATCAAGCATAATTGTGGGTGGTATAGCCTTTTATTTTTTTAAAACTCATATTGAGCATTTACAACAAAAACAGCGTTTAGATATTCGACTCAAATATCAAAAAGAAACTTTACCTATTCGATTACAGGCTTATGAAAGGTTGGCGCTTTTAACAGAGCGATTAACGCTTGGCAACTTACTCAATCGCGTAAAACCCATTAGCAATGACAAAAATGCCTATGAAGACTTACTAATTAAAACCGTTGATCAGGAGTTTGAACACAATTTAGTGCAGCAAATTTATGTGAGCAATCAATGTTGGAATGTGATTAAAACAGCAAAAAATACCACGATTTCTAAAATCAGAAAAACCAATATGAGTGATAATATCAAAGATGCTTATAAACTGAGAGAGATTTTGCTAACTGATTTACTCGATCAACAAAATTCGCCAAACGAGATTGCTTTACATATGATCAAAAAAGAACTAAAGGCGTTGTTTTAGTTCAAATGTATTCTTGCACATTAATTGAGTTTGTAGAATCATAAAAATGGCTCTACTTTTGTAATCCAAACAATAATAATTATGAAAGCATATGTTTTTCCTGGTCAAGGTGCTCAATTTTCTGGTATGGGACTTGATCTTTATGAAAATTCAAAAATTGGTAAACAACTTTTTGAAGATGCCAATGCTATTTTAGGCTTCGATATTACAAAAACAATGTTTGAAGGCTCTGCTGAAGACCTTAAACAAACAGAAATCACACAACCTGCTATATTTTTACATTCTGTTATATTAAGTCAAGTTCTCGGTGATCATTTTCAACCTGATATGGTAGCTGGTCATTCTCTTGGTGAGTTTTCAGCTTTGGTAGCCAACGGTATCTTAAGTTTTGAAGATGGTCTAAAACTTGTACATCAACGCGCTTTAGCTATGCAAAAAGCTTGCGAGGCTCAAGAATCTACAATGGCTGCCGTTTTAGGGCTTGAAGATGATATTGTGGAAGAGGTCTGTTCTAATACTGACGGCATTGTAGTTGCTGCAAATTACAATTGTCCAGGGCAGTTGGTAATTTCTGGCGAAGTAGATGCAATACATAAAGCTTGCGAGACTTTAAAAGAAAAAGGCGCTAAACGTGCATTAGTTTTGCCTGTCGGCGGCGCATTTCATTCGCCATTAATGGCTCCTGCAAAGGAAGCATTAGCCACAGCGATTGAAAACACTAATTTTTCTAAACCAAAATGTCCTATCTATCAAAATGTTAATGCCAAAGCTGTTAAAAACCCTGATGATATTAAGAAAAATCTTGTAGAGCAATTAACTGCTGCAGTAAGATGGACACAAATTATGCAAAATATGCTTAACGATGGTATGACGCATTACACAGAAGTTGGTCCAGGAAAAGTGCTTCAAGGCTTAATGAAAAAAATTGACCGCAGATTTCCCACAGAAAGCGCAAGTTTATAAGTAATGAGTAAAATTAGAATAACAAAACAGTTTACCTTTGAGATGGCTCACGCCTTACACGGTTACGATGGCAAGTGTAAAAACATACACGGTCATAGCTACAAACTTGACGTCTGTGTAATAGGTTCGCCAATTGAGGATATTACAAACCCAAAATGTGGAATGGTCATTGATTTTGGCGATTTAAAACATATTGTAAAATCTGAAATTGTTGATGTTTTAGATCACGGCATTATGCTGAATATTAACTCACCTCATCAAACTTTAGCTCAAGAATTAGAGTCTTCAGGACATAAAATTATTGAAGTAAATTACCAACCAACAAGTGAGAATATGGTGGCCGATTTTGCTGAAAAAATTAAAGCCAAATTGCATCAAAAACTAAAATTACACTCACTTAAACTAAGAGAAACTGAAACCGCTTTTGCAGAATGGTTTGCAGTTGATCAGAAATAGGAAGTCATTTAAAATAGTGACAATTGTCAAAAAAAAATGATACACAACAAAAAGGAATTTCTTCGCTATCACAGCGCGATAAGTCCGTAATATGGCATCCTTTAACTCAGCATAAAACTCATCAAAGCACTTTACCCATTTTAAAAGCAAAAGGTTGTAAACTTTATGATGAAGATGGTAAGGTTTATATTGACGCGATTAGCTCTTGGTACACAGCAGTATATGGCCATTGCCATAAAAAACTAGTTAAAGCCATTCAACACCAATCACAGCAACTCGATCAAATTATTTTTAGTGGATTTACGCATCAACCTGCTGTTGAATTGGCAGAAAATCTTTTAGCCGTTTTACCTGATAAAATTTCAAAAGTATTTTATAATGACAATGGTTCTACTGCAACAGAAATTGGGATTAAAATGGCCTTGCAGTATCATCATAATCTCGGTCAAGACAGAGACACTTTAATTGCTTTTGAAGAAGGTTTTCACGGCGATACCTTTGGTGCAATGTCTGTTTCAGGCCTTTCAGTTTACAATGGCGCTTTTGAAAAGCATTTTATAAAAGTTCTTAGACTTTCAAAACCAGATGGTAAAAACAATCAAAATGTTTTAACTCAATTGAAAAAACTTTGCAGTGAAAATAATGTTGCTGGATTTATTTATGAACCCCTTATACAAGGTGCTGCAGGAATGAAAACTTATGATAAATCGGGTTTAAATGATATTTTGAAATACTGTAAAACTCAGAATATCATATGCATCGCTGATGAAGTGATGACAGGTTTTGGCAAAACAGGCACTTGTTTTGCTTCTGAACAAATTGAAACCCAACCTGATGTCATTTGTTTGAGTAAAGCCTTAACCGCTGGTATGTTGCCTATGGGCATCACAGCTTGTCAAAATTTTATTTACGATGCTTTTTACGATGAGGATGTCGCAAAAGGTTTATTTCATGCCCATACCTACTCAGGCAATCCTTTGGCTTGTGCTGTGGCGATTGAGGCTTTTAAACTTTATCAATCGCCTGAGATTCAACAGCAGATTCAACATATTATTGAAGCACATCAAAGTTTTAAAACAAAAATTAAAAACCATCCCAACTTGAAATCAGTTAGGCACCTCGGCGTGATTTTAGCTTTAGATTTAGACCTCAATATTGATCGATACAGCAATGTTAGAGATCGTTTATATCAATTTTTTATGAACAAAGGCATCTATCTTAGGCCTTTAGGCAATACCATTTACATCGTCCCACCTTATGTCATTTCCAGAGAAGAGTTAAGCCAAGTCTATAAAACTATGGAAGAGGTTTTAAAGTTTGAGTTTTAAAACTACCTATAAATCTTCTGCTTATTGATCCAGCGCCTATACTGTCTTGCATTTCTATTGTGCTCTTGTAGAGTTTTAGCAAAGATATGGTAACCTGGATTAGTGGTGCTGGCTACGAAATACAAATAGTTATGTTTTTCATAATTAAGCACCGCATCAATCGAAGAGATATCTGGCATAATTAAAGGTGCTGGTGGCAGACCTGAGTATTTGTATGTATTAAAAGGAGAGTCAATCTTTAAGTCTTTGTTCAAAACTCTTCTGATAATGGTATCTGGCTTTTGGTATTTTTGTTTTAAAGCGTAAATCACCGTTGGGTCGGCTTGAAGTTTCATTCCACGTTTCAGTCTGTTGAGGTAAACACCTGCCACTTTTGGGCGCTCATCTACTTTGGCCGTTTCCTTTTGAACGATTGAAGCCAACACTGAAACTTCTAATCGACTTAGGTTTAAAGCCTTTCGTTTTTCTTCCCTTCTGACATTCCAAAATTTTTCACTTTGTTCAATTAATCGATTTTGAATATCTTCAGGTTTGGCATTCCAATAAAACTCATAAGTATTTGGAATATAAAGTGATAAAGACTGTTGTGCGGTCATTGTCTTTTCTTTTAAAAATGATTCTGCACTAAACACATTATATATTTCTAAAGCATCTGCATCGAATTGTTTTGATAGCATTCCACTCAATTCATTTAAACTTTCGGCATTATTAAAGGTAATATCAATCGGTGTGTTTTGACTTCTTAATACATTGACAATGTCATTGTTGTTCATATTTTTTTTAATGACAAAATGACCTGCTTGAGGTTGATATTGCTTTCGCATAGCAACATCAATAAAACTTTCAGTATTTTTTAGTAAAGGGTTTAATGTTTTAAAAAGGCTATCGTAGTTATCATTTTTTGAAATATAAATTGAAACCGATTGTGATTTAAAAGAAGTGTTCGGCGAAAAAATAGCTTCGTAAATAGTATAACTCATATAGCCTAATACCAAGACAACAGCAATGGCTATAAACAATAAGATTCTTTTAATGTACATCTCTTATATTTTGATAAATAGCTTGTGTATGAAATTGAGCGTGATGAAAATTCCAATCTTTTTGTTCACCTGTTTTTTTAAAATCACAGGATTCAAAAAGCTTTATACTGTCAATATTATCCAATTCGATATAGGCGAAAAATTGATGTAAATCTAAATGCTCAAATCCATATTTTAAAACGGCATTGATGGCTTCTTTGGCAAAGCCTTGGCCGCGAAATGATTCTTCTATAACAATCCCTAATCCAGCGCGTTTATGCCTTGGCGAAAAATCGTAGATATCGATAAATCCAACTCGATGATTTTCATTATTCTTGCAAATTACTAATCGCAATTGCTTAACATCAAAAATATCTCTGTGTCGGTTGTCTAAATAGTTTTTTAAAATATCATTAGAAAAAGGCGTTTGTGTGTTGCTCAAGTGCCAAAGTTTTTCGTCGTTTTCAATATATTCTAAGAAAGACAAATCTTCAGCTTCTAAAGCTCTAAGGTAAATATGTTTAGCGCCAAAACTCAGCATTCAATTTCTCCTTTAAAAACCATTTCAGCTGGCCCAGTTAACCAAATATTTTCATAGCCTGAATGGCTTTTTTCAAACTTAACTTGCAAATCCCCGCCAGGGGTTTTTATACTTACTGCATTATTAGAGATCAAGTCTTGATGTGCAGCTGCGATAGCTACAGCTGTAACACCTGTCCCACAAGATAAAGTTTCATCTTCAACACCTCTTTCGTATGTTCTGATTTTTAAAATGTCTTTTTCTATATGTGCAAAATTGACATTGATACCGTCTTTTTTAAAAGATTTAGAGTACCTAATTTCAGCACCTTTTTTGGGAACATCTATTTTATCTACATGATTCATAAATCTGACATAATGTGGTGAACCCGTGTCTAATATCGTATCATTTTCAAAATTGTTAATTTTATGAACATCTGTCATTTTTAACTCAACTCGACCCTCAGTATTTATTTTAGCTTGATGCAAACCATCAATCGCTTCAAAAGTACACTGTCCATCTATTACATGGAGATGTTTTGCAAATGCCACAATACATCTTCCGCCATTACCACACATGCTACTTTCACGTCCGTCTGCATTATAGTAAAGCATTTTAAAATCAACTTTATCAGAGTTTTCTAAACAAATTAATCCATCTGCTCCAATCCCAAATTTACGATCGCATAATTTTTTAACAAGTTTGGTATCATTTTTGAAAACTTGTTTACGGTTATCAATAATGACAAAATCATTACCCGTTCCTTGATATTTATAAAATTGTAATGTTTGAGACATAATTAAAAATTGGATGTCAAATATACAATTTTTCACTAAGTGCAATCGGGTTAAAATGTCGTTAAAGGATATTGATAATAGATTTTTAAAAAATTAAATTTGAATATAAAAATTTTAGACTTATGAAAAAATTTGCAAGTTATCTCAGTATTGCTATTTTAGGTGGTATGATCAGCTTAGGCGCTTATCATGTGATATTAGAGCCGCAAAAAGAACAAACCAAAAGTGAAGTTGCAGCTTTTAATCAACCCCCTAAAAACCAGAAAGTCGCTTACAATTACTCCAATGTTGTTCCAGAAGACTTTAACTTTACTGAAGCGGCTAATAGCACCGTCAATAAAGTCGTTCACGTGAAAAATGTGTCGACCTATTCCAGACCACAAAGCTTTTTTGAATACTATTTTGGACAAGGCTCCGGTGAAACCCAAAAAGCAGTCAAAGGTATTGGTTCGGGCGTTATCATTACGCCAGATGGTTATATTGTAACTAATCATCACGTCATTAAAGGAGCAAGTGAAGTAGAAATCACATTAAACAATAACGAAACTTATGAAGCTGAAGTGATTGGAAATGCACCTGAAAATGACTTGGCGCTACTTAAAATTGATGCTCAGGGTTTAGATTATATCTCCTTTGGCGATTCAGACCATATTAATTTAGGTGAATGGGTTTTAGCCGTTGGTAATCCATTCAATTTAACCTCTACAGTGACAGCCGGCATTGTCAGTGCCAAAGGTCGTAGCCTTGATGAATCTAACAATATGATACAATCTTTTATACAAACTGATGCAGCTGTCAATCCAGGCAATAGTGGTGGCGCTTTGGTCAATGCCAAAGGCGAATTAATCGGCATAAATACGGCAATAACCTCAAGGACAGGAAGCTATGTAGGATATTCTTTTGCTATACCTTCTAACAACGTTAAAAAAATTGTTGAAGATTTAATAGAATTCGGCAATGTACAAAAAGCTATTCTCGGCGTTAGAGGAAC
>JASMTR010000101.1:0-14454 GCA_041694175.1 Bacteroidales bacterium | reverse complement strand
TGCTACTATTCAAAATCAAGGTCTTGAACTCAATTTATTTGGAGATATTGTCAACACTGAGGATTGGAGCTTTACACTAGGTGGAAATGTATCTTTCTTAGACAATGAAGTACAAGATTTTGATGGCACAATCGATGTAGGTCCTGTAAACGGTCAAGGTCTAACAGGAAACTTTGCACAACAGATTATAGATGGTCAGCCTTTAAATTCATTCTTTATGGCTGAATTTGCTGGAATCGATGAAAATGGTTTCCCTCAATATTTTACTGCTGATGGTGGATTAACAAATGACGCTTCAAGTGAAGCTGAAAAAAGATTTGTGGGTGATCCTAATCCTGATATTTTAATTGGGCTTAGCGCAAATCTCCGCTACAAAAATTGGGATATGGCTGTAAATATGAATGGCGCTTACGGCCATGAAATTTATAACAATACTGCCAATGTACTGTCTAAAAATAACTTCACAGCCAGAAACGTGTTGGCTAATCTCGTAGGTAACGGTGAAGACCCAGATGCTCCTAACGCCGTTTCAACTCGATATTTAGAATCTGGAGATTTTATAAGACTAAATAATTTAACTGTGGGTTATAATTTTAAGTCAGATGATTTACCAAAGTATATTAAAAACTTAAGAGTTTTTGCAACTGGTCAAAACCTTTTTGTCATCACGCCTTACAGCGGATTTGATCCTGAAGTAAATACAGAAAATGTTTTAAATGGAATACCTTCATTTGGAATAGCATATTTACCATTTCCTAGAGCGAGAACATATTCTCTAGGACTAAATGTTTCATTTTAATTAAAAAAATTGTATATTTAAAGAAAAAGATTATGAAAAGAACATGTTTATTAACACTTTTGTGCAGCTTTATAGTTTTTACAGGCTGTACAGATTTAGAAGAAGAATTAGGTTCTGAGTTAACCTTAGAACAAACTGATGAAATTGTTGACGCAAGACAATTGATTAATGGTAATTATGAAGTCTTAAGAGGTTTTGCCACTCAAGATTTGGTTTGGGCACTTCAAGAACATTCAGGTGATGCCGTTATTGGACCAACACGAGGTGGTGACTGGGATGACAATGGTGTTTGGAGAGTTTTGCATACCCACAATTGGTCAACTACAAATAACTTTATATTAAATACTTTTAACGATTTGTCTGGAGGTGTATTTAGATCAATTGAAGCCCTTCAAAGAGCTGAAGGTGCAGATCGTGGTGAAGCCCTATTCCTACAAGCCTGGTTTGTTTACTATTTAAATGACTTATATGGTAAAGTGCCTTTTAGAGAAGACTTGATTAACCTTGTCGACTTACCAGAAGTTTTATCTGGTGAAGATGCTGCAAATTTAGTTATTAGTAACTTAGAAGAAGCAATAACTTTATTACCAGAAGACACAGGAGATTCAGATAAGTCTAGAGCAAATAAAAATGTAGCTCGTGCATTTCTAGCTAGAGTTTTATTAAACAAACCTGTATATGCTGACGATGATCGTATACCGCCTTTCTCATTTGAAACAGCTGACTTAAATCAAGTTGTAAGTTTAACTGATGAAGTAATTAATTCTGGTCTTTATAGTCTAGAAACTGGTATAAATTATTATGATAATTTTGCACCTCAAAATGGTACTTTAAGTTCTGAAATTATGTTTGCCCAACAAAATACAAGAGGCCAAACTGGCGGAAATGTTGCTTCTAGGTATTTAATGACACTACACTATAACACTAATCCAGGTGGATGGAACGGTTTTACTACCATTGCTGATTTCTATAATAAATTTGAAGATAGTGATGTCAGAAAAGGTAATGTTGATTATCCTGGTCACACAGAACAAGGTGGTTTAAAAGCTGGATTTTTAATAGGACAACAATTTGATGCTAACGGAAACCCTTTAGAAGATAGAAATGGAAATCCATTAGTATTTACACTTGAAAGCCCTATTATTTCTACTGGTCCAATTCTTGAAACAAGTGGTGTGAGAGGTTTAAAATACCTTCCAGATTATCAAAATATTGATACACCTGAAAATGATTATGCGCTAATCAGATATGCAGAAGTACTTTTAACCAAAGCAGAAGCTTTGTTTAGACTTGGTCAAGAAGGTGAAGCACTTCAAATTATCAATGATGTCAGAACAGCTAGAGAAGCTTCAGCACTTAATAGCCTAACTGCCGATGATATCATTGACGAAAGAGGTCGTGAATTATGGTGGGAAGGTCATAGAAGAACTGACCTGATCAGATTTGGTAAGTTCAATGATGCTTGGAATGAAAAAGATAGTTCACAACCATTTAGAGTACTATTCCCTATTCCTGAATCTGCAATTACTACTAATCCAAACCTAACACAAAATCCAGGTTATTAATTTGAGTTTTTAATAATTAATTCAAAAGCCCTTTTGTATCTCAAGAGGGCTTTTTTTAATTAGAATTTAAGATGTATAAATTTTCTTTTATTTTTCTTATTTTAATACTGCTTTTGTTATCATGTCAAAACAATCATCAAAAGCAAGAAAAAAAAGATGTGGGTTTTAATTTACTTGACTCAAAAACTACGGGTGTAAATTTTAATAATGCACTTAGCTCTTCACCCGAACTCAATATTTTGAACTACCTCTATTACTACAATGGTGCTGGTGTTTCTGTAGCTGATTTTAATAATGACAACTTGCCCGATATCTTTTTTACAGGAAATCAGACTCAAAATCAACTCTACCTTAATAAAGGTAATTTAAAATTTAAAAATACTACCCAACCTTCTCAAATCCCTATAAACAATTGGTCTACCGGAGTAACATCTGCCGATATCAATCAAGACGGCTTAATGGATATTTACATTTGTCAAGTTACAGGCTTAAACGATATTAAAGTTTACAACCAATTACTCATTAATCAAGGTGTTAATGATAAGGGTATTCCTGTTTTTAAAGATGAAGCCGAAAAATACGGACTTAATATTTCAAGCTATGCCCAACAAGCTGGTTTTTTTGATTATGACAAAGACGGTGATTTAGATTTGTTTCTACTCAATCATTCTCTTCACCCTAATCGCACTTATGGCAATGGTAGCAAAAGACTACAATTTCATCCCTTAGCTGGAGATAAATTATTCGAAAATCAAAACAATAGATTTGTAGAGGTTACAGATGACAGTCAAATTTTTTCAAGTGAAATCGGTTACGGTTTAGATCTCAGCTTAAGCGACATCAACTTAGATGGCTTTATCGATATTTATGTGGGTAACGATTTTTTTGAAAATGATTATCTCTACATCAACCAAAAAAACAAAACCTTTTTGGAACTTATTTCTAATCATCAAAACGCTCTTGGTCACACCACACATTTTTCAATGGGAAATGCTATCGCTGATATAAATAATGACCTAAAACCTGACATCCTTTCCGTGGACATGCTTCCTGAACATATAGAAGAATACAAAGCATCAGGGACAGAATATCCTTATTTAACCTATCAACAATACCTTAAAAATAGTTTTGCGCCGCAATTTATGAGTAACACCTTGCACTTGAATCAAGGAAATCTCAATTTCAGTGAAGTGGCTAATACCAAATATATGGCCGCCACAGACTGGTCTTGGTCAGCCTTAATAGCCGATTTTAATAATGATAGCAACAGTGATATTTTTATTAGCAACGGTATTTTTGGAGCCACAAACGATATGGATTTTATCAACTTTATTTCTGATAAAACCTATCAAAACAAAATTAATCAAGGTCTGAAAAAAGAAGACTTAAAACTTTTAGACAAACTCCCACAATACAAAAAACAAAATAAATTATTTTTAAATCAAAATAATAAAAGCTTTAAAGACACCTTTAAATATTGGGATAAGCAACCTAGCTCCTACTCTAACGGCGCCACTTATGCTGATCTTGACAACGACGGTGATTTAGACCTCATCGTCAATAACATCAATGATAAAGCGATGATTTACGAAAACTTGTCGGATGCAAACTATCTAAAAGTAAATCTAGAGGGAAACAAACCCAACAAAAACGGTATAGGTGCTAAAATCATTGTATTTGCAAATGGTAAAAAAATACTTCGAGAAAATTTTACCAATCAAGGCTATATGTCGTCAACAACACCCGACACACATTTTGGCCTTGGACAAACCAAAACAATTGATTCTACTTGGGTGATTTGGCCTAATGACCAATTTCAAAGTTTAAAAAACACTAAAGCCAACCAAACACTTAAAATAAAACAATCTGATGCACAAGCAACATTTGACTATACTGTGTTTAACTCAACTGATATATTTGAATATATTTCTTCTAATAAAATTCTATTTGAACACAACGAATACCAATCATATGAATTTAGTCGACAGCCTCTTATTCCTTATATGAGTGCAAATCTCGGCCCAAAAATTAGCATTGATGATATCAATCAAGATGGATTAGACGATATTTTTATAGGCAATGCCAAGCTTAAATCAAGTCGATTGTTTGTTCAACGAGACGATGGAAATTTTCAATCACAGCAAGAAGATGTTTTTAAAACCCACGAAAAAAATGAAGATCTCGATCAAGCTTTCATTGATGTTGATAATGACGGTGATTTAGATTTAATTGTGGTTTCTGGCGGAAATGAATTTCAATCTGGTGAAGCTTTACAACCCAGACTATATATCAATGATAATGGAAAGTTTAGTTTCAAAAGCAAGGCTTTCCCTGAGCTAAACCAACAATTCAATACTATAGCCACAGCTGACGTCAATCAAGACGGTTACATTGATGTTTTTCTTGGTGCGGGTATAAATTTTAAAACTTTTGGTCAATCGCCTAAAAGTTATCTTTTACTCAATCAAAAAGGCAACATATTTAAAGACGCTACTCTTGATTATTTCTCTTCGCATCAATTAGGAATGATAAGAGATGCACATTTTAAAGATCTCAATAATGATGGTCAGTTTGAATTTATAATTGCTGGACATTTTATGCCAATTCAAATTTTTGAATTAAAGAACAATTCATTTGAAAAAACAAATATCGAGATTTTTAAAAACTCTAATGGCTTATGGAATACCATTCATTTTGTAGATATAGACAATGACGGTTTTCAAGATATCATTGCAGGAAATTTTGGTACTAATACAAAGTTAAAAGCAAGTTTTGAAAAACCTCTTAAGTTACATCTCAATGATTTCAATCATAATGGTCAAACTGAAAGCCTGTTGAGTTATTTTCATCAGGACAAAGAAGTCCTATTCAATACTAAAGACGAATTAGCATCCCAAATACCATCACTCAATAAAAGTTATAGAAGCTACAAAGCTTTCGCCAAAGCTGAAATTAATGACATCTTTGATCCCCAACTCTGGAATAATGCTGATAAAAAATATGTCTACACATTAAAAACAAGCTTCTATAAAAACTTAGGCAGTTTCGATTTCAAAAGTATAAACTTGCCGCAAGATGTTCAATTTTCATCCATTAATGCTGTTTTAAATTCAGACTTAAATAGCGATGATTTCCCAGAATTAATTTTAACTGGAAATCGATATAACCTCAACACACAACTTGGTCAATTAGACGCTAATCACGGTTTAATTTTAAAATACAAAAATGACGAGTTTTCGGTATGGAAAGATCACAATTTAAATCTTAGAGGGCGAATAAATTCAGCTAAAACTATTAAGGTTAAGGATGAAAAATGGCTTATTTTTGGGACAAATAACGACAGTTTACAAATTAGAAGAATAAAAAAATGAAACGAATAATTGGATTTGTATTATTGCTAATTATACTGAGTTGTCAGGATAAAAAAATCAATTCAGAAAAAACAATTTCTGATGCAAATATTCCTGAAAATCCTGTTTTTCAATTGATGTCAAGCAAACAAACTGGAATTGATTTTGTTAATAGTATTCAAAACGAAGAAGATTTCAACATCTTTCGTTATAGAAATTTTTATAATGGAGGCGGTGTTGGTATTGGCGACATCAACAATGACGGTCTTGAAGATATTTACTTCACAGCAAATCAAGGTCAAAACAAACTTTACCTCAACAAAGGTGATTTTCAATTTGAAGATATTACCAAAAAAGCCAAAGTTAGCGGCAGTAAGGCTTGGTCAACCGGTGTTGCTTTTGTGGACATTAACCAAGATGGTTTATTAGATATTTATGTCTGTAATGCCGGTAACCAAAAAGGTGATGACCAGAAAAATGAATTATTTATCAATCAAGGAGACATGACCTTTACAGAAGAAGCTCAAAAATACGGCTTAGACGAATCGGGATTTACAACTCACGCCGCCTTTTTTGATTTTGATAATGACGGCGACTTGGATGTGTATATTCTTAATAACAGTTTTATACCTGTTTCGAGTTTAAGTTTTAATAACAAAAGAGAGCTTCGTGCTAAAGACTGGAATCTACCTGAAGATGTCAAAGGTGGTGGCGATAAATTGTTAGAAAATCAAGATGGCAAATTTGTTGATGTGAGTAAACAAGCAGGCATTTACGGTAGCCTTATAGGTTTTGGATTAGGCGTAACGGTCGGCGATGTTAATTTTGATGGCTATAAAGATTTATATATTTCAAACGACTTTTATGAAAGAGATTACCTGTATATCAACCAAGGTAATGGCACCTTTAAAGAAGATATCATAAATCGTACTCAGCACACCAGTTTATCATCTATGGGTGCCGACATGGCCGACATTAACAATGATGGTTATTATGAAATATTTTCTACTGATATGTTGCCCGAACATGATGCTAGATTAAAAACTACAACCAATTTTGAAAATTACGATTTGCAACAACTTAAATTAAGCCGTGGATTTTATAATCAATTTATGCAAAATGCGCTTCAACTTAACAATGGTAAAGGTCATTTTAAAGAAATTGCACTATTTAGCGGAGTTGCTAAAACCGATTGGTCTTGGGGAGCATTATTATTTGATATGAATAATGATTCGTATAAAGATTTATACGTGTCTAATGGCATCAAACAAGATTTAACAAATCAAGATTTTATTGATTTTTTTGCAGATGAAGTCTATCAAAAAATGGCTGTTTCTGGTCAAAAAACAGCCCAAGACTCTATCATCAATATTATGCCAAGTCACCCTATCCCAAACTATGGATTTCTCAATCAAGGCGATTTAACTTTTAAAAACAAAACTTATGACTTGGGTTTTGACATCAAAAGTTTTTCAAACGGTGCTGCTTATTCCGATTTAGACCAAGATGGTGATTTAGATTTAGTCGTCAATAATATTGATAAACAAGCTTTTGTTTTTCAAAACAATTCTGAAAACACAAATTATCTCAATCTCAATTTAATATTTAAAAAACCAAATGTATTTGGTATTGGAACTCAAGTCAAAGCTTTTGCTAATAACCAAATCATCATCAATGAAGTTATGCCTACCAGAGGTTTTCAATCTTCAGTGACTTATCAATTGCATTTTGGATTGGGTAATGCAAAAAACATTGATTCACTTCAAGTCATTTGGCCAAATTCAAAATTTCAAACTTTAAAAAACATTAAAGCGAACCAAAATTTAAGTATATCATACAACAGTTCAAAAACTTCAAATTATAATTTTTCTAAACCAGAATTTAATTCAAAGGATTTTAAAATCATTAAGCCAGAAGTTGATAGTTATGATGAAGATTTTTATGTTGATTTTGACCACGAAGGATTAATTTTTAAAATGCAATCTCGTGAAGGACCAACAATGTGTCTTGGAGACATCAATGATGATGGACAAGATGAAGTTTTTATAGGTGGCGCCAAAGATCAAGCCGCTCAATTGTTTAATTTAAAAGGTAAAAATATCTCTTCCCAAAATCAAAAACTATTTGATGATATGGCGCAATACGAAGATACGGCTTCGGCTTTTTTAGATATTGACAGCGATGGAGATTTAGATTTAGTCGTTGGGTCTGGTGGAAATTTTAAAGATGAAACGAACAAACTATACAAGATTAGGGTTTTAAAAAATAATGGTCAAGGTTTTTTTGAGCTTTTTCAAACTATACGTAATCCCTACAACACTTCAGTTATTCAAGCTTATGATTACGACCAAGATGGCGATCAAGACTTGTTTATAGGCAATTTTTCTGTGCCTGGCACTTACGGTATAAATCCAAAAAGCAAGCTCTTTGAAAATAATGGAACTGGCAAATTCACCGATATCACAGAGCAAAATGCTTTCGATTTTAAAAATTTAGGCATGGTCAAAGATGCCATTTGGCATGACTTTAATGATGATGATATAAAAGATCTTATCGTCGTTGGCGAATGGATGCATCCCGTGTTTTTTAAAAACAACGGTCGTCGATTAGAACAATTTGACACTAACCTTAATCAACATAAAGGCCTTTTCAATGCTGTAATGGCTTTAGACATTAATAACGATGACCAAAAAGAGTTGGTATTTGGTAATTATGGGCAAAATTTCAAATTGCAACCAAGTTTAGCTCAACCAGCGAAGCTTTATGTGAACGATTTTGACGACAACGGTACGATTGAACAAATCATTACAAGACATATCAATGATAAAGATAAACCTTATCAACTCAAACGCGAATTAGCCAATCAAATTCCAAGTATCAAAAAAGATAATATGTCTTATAAAAAATTCGCTGAGCAATCTATATCAGAATTGTTCGGGGAAGATAAAGTGAATCAGTCCATTACAAAACAACTGACTGAATTAGCTTCTTTTGTAGCATTTAAAACCTCAAATACGGAATACAATATCAAATATTTACCCAAAGAAACACAATGGTCTTCAATTCAAACGCTAAATTCTATTGAAATTAATAACGAAGTTTTTGTCTTAGCTGCAGGAAACTTTTATCACTTCAAACCACAATTTGCTCGTTTAGATGCTTCCGAAGGACATCTAATTGGTTATAAAAACGATAAATTTTATCTTAAAAGGAATACCAATTTTAAAGTCAAAGGCGAAGTGAGAACTTTAAAAACAACAACAGACCAAAATAATAAGCATTATATTTTAGTAGGCAGAAATAACGATACACCTTTAATTTTTAGAAATGAACTATAGATTAATTATATCATTTATCTGTATTGTGATGGTTTTATCTTGTCAAAACAAGCAAAACAAAAGCTTTGAAAAATTGTCCGCAGACAAAACAGGATTAGATTTTAAAAATCAACTAACTGACACCGAAGACGCCAATATATTAGACTATTTATATTTTTATAATGGTGGTGGTATTGCCGTTGGCGATATCAATAGAGATGATAAAGTGGATATTTTTTTAACTTCAAATCAAGGTGATAATAAACTTTACATCAATCAAGGCAATTTTAAATTTAAAGACATCACTGAACAAGCTAAAATTCAACAAAATTCTGATTGGAATACTGGCGTAAGTATGGCTGATGTCAATGGCGATGGACTTCTCGATATTTATGTTTGTGCCGTGGTTGGCATCAATGGTTTCAAAGGCCATAATGAGCTTTACATTAATAATGGTGATGAAACTTTTACGGAGCAAGCCAAAAAATTTGGCCTTGACTTTGACAATTATTCTTCTTCTGCAGCTTTTTTTGATTATGATAATGATGACGATTTAGATTTATACTTGCTCAATCACGCCGTGCATACCCAAAATTCGTATGGTAAAGCTTCGCTCAGAAACGAAAGAAATTACGAAACTGGCGATAAACTATTGCGAAATGACAATGGTAAATTTGTTGATGTTAGCGAAGAAGCAGGTATCTATGGTGGAATAAACGCTTATGGTTTAGGCTTAGCCACAGCCGATTTTAATAATGATGGCTGGACAGACATTTATATTAGCAATGACTTTCACGAAGACGATTATCTGTATATCAACAATGGAAATGGCACTTTTACAGAAACTTCAAAATCTATGACAACTATGATGAGTCGGTTTTCTATGGGAAGTGATGTTGCCGATATTAACGCAGATGGTTTCGTGGATATTCTTAGTTTAGATATGGCACCAGATGATGAAATTGTGCTCAAGCGTTCTATGGGAGATGAAAATTATGAAATGTCTCAATTTAGAGTAGATAATTTGGGGTATCATTATCAGTATTCCAGAAATATGCTGCAAGTCAGTCAAGGAGGAACGTATTTCAAAGAAACTGCTATCCTTAGCGGTATCGAAGCTACAGATTGGTCTTGGGCAGCTTTGTTTGCCGATTATGATTTAGATGGCCATCAAGATGTATTCATCTCAAACGGAATTCCTAAACGTCCCAATGATTTAGATTATATCAATTATATTTCAAACGAAAGCGTCAAACAAAAAATTGAAAACACAGGTTTAATTGACCAGAAAGCTTTAAATAAAATGCCAGATGGCAAACTCCAAAACAGAGTTTATAAAGGTTCTGAAGGTTTAAAATTTGAAAACAAAACTGAAAATTGGCTTCCAGAAGAACTTACCTATTCTACTGGCACGGCCTATGCGGATTTAGATAATGATGGAGATTTAGATTTAATTGTCAACAACGTAAACCAATTAACAAGTGTTTATAAAAATCAACTATCTCAAAATCGTAAGTTTTTAAAACTTAACTTCAATTACAAGCCAAAAAATAAAACCGGAATCGGTACTAAAGCCATAGCTTATTATAACGGTAAAACACAATGGCGTCAGCTTTATGCCACTAAAGGTTTTCAGTCTTCCTCTGAGCAAAAATTGTTTTTCGGATTTGATACTATATCAAAAATTGACTCTTTAAAAATCATTTGGCCAGACCAAACCTATCAAGTTGCAGAAGATATTAAAACGAATCAAACGCTTAACATTAAGAGAATTTATAACAGAGATTCGTTTGATTATAAAACTTTAAAACCAAAAACAAAACCACTTTTAACTTCAGTTGATAGTTTACCAGGTTTAAAATTTACACATAAAGAAAATCGCTATGTGGATTTTAAACGTCAAGGCTTAATTCCTTATCAAATATCAGATCGAGGACCAGCTTCAGCAGTTGGTGATCTCAACAATGACGAGTTTGATGATGTGTTTTTCGGAAGTTCAAAGTTTATAAATCCGCAAATTTTCATTCAAAATGAAAATGGTTTTGATTTATATGAAAGTGAAAACTTTCAAGCTTTAAATAAAGCTGAGAATATTTTTGCAGATATATCAGATTTCAACAATGATGGCAAAAATGATTTATTAGTAGGTAATGCTGGTGGTGAATTTTATGGCCGTTCCTCAGCATTAACAGATCGCATTTTTGTTCAGCAAGACACTACTTTTTCAGCCTTAGAATTGCCTCAAAATTTTCTTCACACCTCTGTAATTTTAAAAGATAACAACCCTTGTCCTACTCTTTACGGCTTTGGTCATGCGGTAAGTAATGATTTTGGCAAAAAACCTAATGGCTATATTTTTAAAAACAATTGTAAGGGTTATAAGAATATAGAATCTGGCTTGCTCAACAACTTTGGTATGGTCACCGATGCCCTTTGGTTTGATATTAATAATGATGGCATAAAAGAAATAATTACTGTTGGTGAATGGATGCCACCCAAAATTTTAAGTGTAAAAGACAACGAAATTAAAGATATTTCAGAAGAATTTCTACCTCAAAACCTCAATGGACTCTGGCAAAGTATTGCCTTATATGATATTGAAAATGATGGACAACAGGAAATTGTATTAGGTAATTTTGGCACAAATACAAAATTCAAAGCTTCAAGTGAAAAGGCACTAAGACTTTACTACGCAGATTTTGATGACAACGACCAAACTGAAAGTGTTGTTTGCATTAACAAAAATGGCAAATATTATCCCATCAACAGCTTTGATGAATTATCTCAACAAATGCCTTCGCTTAAAAAGAAATTTAATTCCTACAAAGCTTTTGCAGGCAAATCAATTGATGAAATATTCGATGAAAAGAAACTTGATAAAGCTGAAATTTCAGAAGTTCATACCACCGCTTCAGGTTATCTCAAACTTGAAAACGAAAAATGGGTTTTTTATCCACTTGATAATTATTTTCAACTTGCACCAATCACAGCTTTAAAACAAATAGACCTCAACAATAATGGACAAAATGAATTGTTAATCGGCGGAAACTATTTTGGTGTCAAACCTTATCACGGTCGGTTTGGTAGTTTTGCTGGCGGTGCTTTAAGTCAAAATGGACAATGGCTATCTGCCGAAGATATTGGCGTTAATTTTTACAATAAAGCAGTTGTTAATTTTAATATTTTAAATTATAAAATGGAAAAATATTTGATGGTAACATATAACAATGATTCCATTGAATTGTATAAACTATAAAAAATGAAAACATTCAAGTTTCTGATACTTCTACTTGCAATTGGAGTTTTGAGTTGCGAATCAAAACAAGACATAGAAGTTACTCCTGTCGATTATCACAACGCTCTTGATAAACTCACTGAGGTGATGGTTTACGATATTTTTTCGCCGCCAGTAGCCAGTCGAGTTTATGTTTACCCAAGTATTGCGGCTTATGAAATTGCCATTCAAGATACCACAAATACGTTTAAAAGCCTGAGTAAACAGATTGAACACTTAAAACCTATACCAAAACCCAACAAACAAGAAGATGTCAATCTTAAGATGGCATCAGTTATGGCTTATCTCAATGTTGGTGAGGAACTTATTTTTTCTACACAAAAAATTAAAAGCTACAAAGACAGTATTTATCAAAACTGGTCAAAGTCCTCTAAGTTTGAAAAAACAAAAGACTATGCCAATCAGGTAAGCCAACACATCATAACTTGGGCAAAACAAGATAATTATGCCCAAACACGTACAATGCCTAAGTTCTCTATCAATACAGAAGACCCATCGCGTTGGGTGCCCACACCACCAGATTATATGGACGGTATTGAACCTAATTGGATGAAGATGAGAACTTTTGTTTTAGATAGTGCCTCACAATTTAAACCCGAAAGACCAACGCCATTTTCTATAGAAAAAGACAGTCAATTTTATAAAGAAGTCATGCAAGTTTACGATACAGTTAATAGAGCTCGAGAACTTGGTAACAAATCTAAAATGATTGAAATTGCACAATTTTGGGACTGTAATCCTTATGTTTCAACCCATAAAGGCCACATGATGTTTGCCACCAAAAAAATTACACCTGGCGCACATTGGATCTTGATCAACAAAATTACTTCTCAAAAAGCAGGTTTTAATTTTGCTGAAACTGCTCGAAGTTATGCCTATTTGAGTATAGGCGTTTATGAGGCTTTTATTAGCGTTTGGGACGAAAAATACCGAAGTAACTTCATCAGACCAGAAACAGTTATCAATCGCTATATTGATGAACAATGGACGCCAATTTTACAAACACCACCTTTTCCAGAATACACCAGTGGACATTCCGTTGTTTCTGGTGCAGCTTCAGAAGTATTAACTGATATTTATGGCGATGATTTTTATTTTGAAGATACTACAGAAGTGCCTTATGGTTTACCCGTTAGAAGTTTTAATTCTTTTCGCGAAGCGGGTAAAGAAGCCATGATGAGCCGTTTGTATGGTGGTATTCATTATATGCCAGCTAATAAAAATGGCTTAAAACAAGGACAACAAGTTGGACAATATGTAATTAAAAACATCAATTTGTAAATTATGTTATGAAAAAAATTCTAAGTTTTGTTGGTGTTTTATTTATCGTCATTATTATTTGGTTCAGTTTTTTAAAACCCTATGACCATCAAATTGAATTTGAAGTTGATTTACCTCAAGGCAGTATTTATCATATGGTTTTAGACACCAATACTTGGGATAATAAAAGTATAAAAACTGAGCAAAAAATATTATTTGAAAGCGTAAAACAAACCATAGATATTAACCAAAAACCCTTCGAAATCTTGTGGGAGTTTGAAAATATTATGGATACAAATTCAACTGTGAAATTATATTTTAAAAACAAAAACCACAGCTTGTCTGAACGTTATAAAAGTTTGTTTAATCAATCTCAGAATTTAGATAGTCTAATTCAAATTTCAAGAGACTTAAAAGATAAAGCTCAAAAATTTTCAGAGTTCTTTAGTGTAGAGATTCAAGGTCTCGATACATTAAATTCAACAGCATATTTATATGTTGAACACAAAGCAAAACGTTCTGATAAAGCCAGAGAAATGATTAATAGCAATGCTCTATTGTTTAGAAAAAACCAAGACAGCTTAGTGACTAAAAACGGTAAAACATTTGTTAAGGTCGATGATTGGAAACCGGAAACCGACAGTATTTCATTTCGATATGCCTTTCCTGTAGAAAGTCAAAAAAAATATCCTGTTGACCAACTTGTAAAAGCTGACACTTTAGCATCTCAAAAAGCTTTAAAAGCGATATTTCACGGCAATTACAGCATTTCAGACCAAGCATGGTTGGCGATGTATCATTATGCCAAACGTAAAGGAATCGAGTTGGACTTATCGCCAGTAGAAATTTACTTTAACAACCCGATGCT
>JASMTR010000100.1:0-22147 GCA_041694175.1 Bacteroidales bacterium | reverse complement strand
GAGACTTTAATTTCATTAAAATCGGCTTTGGTTTTATCATAAAATTTGACTTTGACTTGAGATTCATTTAAACACATATCTGTAATCTCTCCCGATATGATATTTAAAATACCATCAATTTTGAGTTGCTGAATTTTATCGTGTATTTGCATAGGTAGCCTATGTCTTGCAACGCCCCAAAGGTGTCTAAGGCGTCTTAAAAATACTGACTTTTCTCGATCAGAAAAACGCTGCCAAATGGATTGTGATTTTGACCTTAAAGAATCGACGATGACTTCAGCAGAAATGCCGAGATTTCTCAGTTTTTTTCGATGTTTGTTGAATAAATTAAGGATGTCTAATAAACCCATATTATCCCTTAGTTGATTGGCAAAATCTGGATATTCATAAACATTTTTTCTATGTGGAATCAAATTAAAACCATTTGGCGAGATGGCATAGATTTGATTGTCAAAACCATTTTCTAAAAGACCAATCACGGTGTCTACCATTGTTAATCCATTGCCAATAATCAATAAAGCTTGTTCGTTGTCAATATTGGTAACCGCTTGTTTTTGCCAAGGGTTTTGAAAGTATTTTGATGATTCTACGATTTCTTTAGGTAAGCTTGATGGGTTTTTGGGAGCCAAATTACCCGTTGCTATTACGCATTGGTCAACTTCAAGACATTGTTCGTTTTGAAATTTGAGCTTTATTTTATCATTTTTATTTTCTAAATCTTCAACTGTATTGTTGATATACTTGATTTTTACTTTAGAATTTTTAGAGTAATATTCGTAAATGCTGCATAAATATTCTCCGTAAATTTGTCTTGGTAAAAATGATTCTGCTATCAATTTTTCGTTCGTGTTTGGGAAAATATTTTGCTTAACAACCCAATCTAAAAAATGATTTGGCTCATCGGGAAAAGCACTCATTTTTTTAGTTTTTACATTCAGAAGATGTTCTTTTGTATAAGAGCTATAAGCTGTGCCTTTTGCTAAATTTTGTTGTTTATCAATAAGATATATACAAATATTTTGAGCCGAATATTTTAACAAATGAACAGCAGTCATAATCCCTGAGAAGCCTGCGCCTATGATACCGATTTTTTTCATTATCTATTTTTATTAAAGCAAAGCTCTTACTAAAGTATAAGACGAGGTTAAAATAATTAAGCAACCCACAATAATCATCATTGTTTTTTGAGGCACTTTTTTGGTAATTATTGCGCCAATTGGAGCCGCTAAAGTGCCACCGATTATTAAGCCGAGAATGATTTGCCAGCTTTGAATTCCTGTAAAATAAATTAAAATACCAGCACTAAAAAATGTCACAAAAAATTCGGCTGTGTTAACGGTGCCAATTACAATATTTGGTGTATTGCCCTGTCTTATTAAGTTTGATGTCACAATCGGTCCCCAACCGCCACCGCCTATGGCGTCAAGAAACCCGCCGAATAAGGCGTAAGCAGGTGCGTACTTGAGATTTTCCTTAATTTCAGGTTTCTTTTTAAAAACTTTTGATAGGATAAAAATTCCTAAAATGATGAGATAGGCTGCAATAAATGGTTTTATCACTTTGCCTTCTATAACAGAACCTAACAAAAATGCACCAACACTGGCTGCGATGACTCCAGGAACGAAAAGCTTTAAAAATAATTTTAAATCAAAGTTACCTACTCTAATATGAGATAAGCCGGAGACGCCAGTCGTAAAGACTTCTGCAGTATGAACTGCTGCTGAGGCCAATCGTGGAGACAAACCAAAACCTAATAGTACTGAATTTGATGTGACTCCATAAGCCATACCCAAAGCACCATCGACCATTTGGGCAAGAAAACCGGCTAAAAGAAACCAAAAAAAGGTTGAGTCAAACAGTAAATCTGATTCCGATGCTTGAGGTAAATAAACACTTATAATTAAAATGATAAGTGAAATTTTAAGCGTAATAATGGCAATAGAAACGTGAATGGTTTTGATCCTTTTCATAGGGAAAATGAATTAGTTATTAAATAAATTGAGTTTATGTCTAAAAGTTAATCTTACAATATTTCGGTTAAAGTAATCTACACCTGAACTGCGTTGTTGAAACCAGTTAAAGTAGCCTAATTCAACACCAATTTTTTTATTAAAATTATAAAGAACACTACCGCCAATTCGGTTTTGATTAAATGTGTTAAGTACAACATCATCTCCAAAGTTGAGATGAATTTCATCAAATACTTTTAATATCATTTTTTCTGTCAAATTATATCGCAATTCTATTTTGTATCGAACTCTTAGATTTTTGTATTTAAAAGAGTCGTCGGGTTGTTCTATAAATCTAAATTCGTTCCAATACCGATGATGAAGAGAAAACTTTGAAGAAAGAGATTGTTTATAGCTTAAACCCAACTGTGGTCTGAGTTCTGTTCTGTTGTTGGTATCATCAATATTGGGGTCGTGTGGTAAAGTTTGAAGAAAATAAGTAAAACCAACTTCCGCTTTCCAGCCTTTGCCCAGCTTTCTCTCTAATCGTGTTCTTGATAAAAATTGATGCTGACGCCAAGGAAACCAAAATACTCTTTCCTCCAACTCTTGATTGAGTCTATAATTTTCGTTGATGTCTGTTTTGAGATAATATCTCGTCCAGGATAAACTTTGGGTTTCAACATTTTTTTGAGCTGAGACTAGTGTTGAAAAACACATCATTATCAAGGTGAATAAAATTTTATACCACTTTAACATTAACTTTTTTTTATGCAATGATATTAAAACATATAATACCTACCAAAATTATAGGAATTAAAAAATAAAAAAATTATTCTTTAATTTCTCTTTCTAAAATACTGCTAAGCGTTGCGGATTTTAACTGTTGAACTGTTGTATTTCTTATTTCCATAACCACTTGCCGAATACCACAGGTTTCTTCGTCAATACATTCTTCACATTTTTCGTAATAGTTGTAAGTCACGCAAGGCAATAGTGCAATAGCGCCATCAAAAAGTCTTACAATTTTCGCTAAATTGATTTTATCAGGACTTTCATTTAAAAGATAACCACCATATTTTCCTTTTTTACTTCTAAGAATGCGCGCATTTCTCAACTCTGTTAAAATAGATTCTAAAAATTTGAGCGGAATATTTTGGTTTTCAGCAATTTCTGAAGCAGCAACAGGCTGTTTTTCTATATTTTTAGTTATATAAACTAAAGCGTTGATGGCATATTTTGTTTTTTTTGAAAGCATTTAAAAAAACTTATATTTTAATTGTCAAAATAAATACATCTTGAGTTAAAGTAATTTATTTTATGAAAGCAAAATACAAATTTTAATTAAAACAAATTAGAATAAAAAGATGATAGATTGCAAAGTATCGTTTAATCTAAATATCCTTTTTCTCGCATCCACTCATCATTATACATTTTGCCAACATAACGGCTACCGTGGTCGTGAAAGAGGACAACAACCACATCATCTTTTTTAAAGTGTTCTTTAAGTTGAAGCAGACCTTTAACCGCAGCTCCTGCCGAATTACCTAAAAACATACCTTCTTCTTTAGCGAGCTTTTGAGTGTAAACCGCGGCATCTTTGTCGGTAACTTTTGTAAAGCCATCTATAACTTCAAAGCGCACATTTTTAGGAAGAATATCTTCACCAATGCCTTCGGTGACGTAAGGATAAATCTCGTTTTCGTCAAAAATTCCTGTTTCGTGATATTTTTTAAACACCGAACCATAAGTGTCAATGCCCCAAACTTTAATATTTGGGTTTTTTAATTTAAGATAACTTCCAACACCAGAAATAGTTCCACCTGTCCCAACACCTACTACAAAATGTGTGATTTTGCCATCGGTTTGTTCCCAAATTTCTGGACCAGTGGTTTTAAAATGAGCTTTGCAGTTAGACGGATTATCATATTGATTGACATACCAAGCATTAGGTGTCTCCTTAGCTAATCGAGCTGATGTAGAATAATATGAACGCGGGTCATCTGGCGCAACGTCTGTTGGACAAACGTGGACTTCACAACCTACGGCTTTGAGAATATTCATTTTTTCCTGACTTTGCTTGTCGCTCAACACACAAATCACTTTATAGCCTTTTACTATAGCCACTAAAGCTAAACCCATACCCGTGTTGCCTGAAGTACCTTCAATGATTGTGCCGCCAGGTTTGAGACGACCATCGGCTTCGGCGTCTTCTATCATTTGTAAAGCCATACGGTCTTTAACAGAGTTGCCCGGGTTAAAGGTTTCGTATTTGCCTAAAACTAAAGCATCAATGTCTGATACAATAGTATTGAGCTGAACTAAAGGTGTATTTCCAATGGTTTCTAAGATATTTTTGGCGTATTGCATATTCTCATATTAGGATTGCAAAAGTATAAGAAAATTATGTTTTCAAGCTTTTAATATCAACAAAACAAGAAAATTTTAATCAAACTTTATAGCCTTTACAGGAGATATTTTAGTGATGATATAAGATGGTACTAAAAGCATGAGAAGACAAATCAAAATTGTGCCGATATTGATGCCTAATAAATAAGTCCAATCAATGTATACAGGCGCGTGAGTAACGTAGTAGGTGTCTGGATTAAGACTGATAATTTTTACATATTTCTGAAGGAGTAGTAACCCAATGCCAATTAGATTTCCCCAAAACAGACCTTTTAAAATCAAATAACTCGCATTGTAAAGAAATATTTTTCGGATACTAAAATTTTGACACCCCAAAGCCTTTAAAATTCCAACCAGCTGGGTTTGCTCTAAGATTAAAACTAATAAAGCGGTAATCATGTTAATGCCAGCAATGATGACCATGATGATGACGATTAAAGCAATATTGACATCAAAAAGGGCAATCCATTCAAAGATTGTAGGATATTGACTAACTATAGTAGATGCATTGAGAAAAGAACCTATATTTTCATAGACCTGTATTCCTGTTTTTTGAATGTTATCAAAATCTGAAACCATGAGTTCAAATTGACCAATTTGGTAATCTTCCCATTTATTAAGACGTTGAATTTGTTTGATGTCAGCCATCAAAAATTGCTTGTCAAATTCTAAAAAACCCGAATTGTAAACCCCAACGATATTAAAAGCCACCAAACGCGGGCGGTCGTTGTCTTGATCTCTTAAGAAATAAATAATAATTTTATCATTTAATTCAAACCCAAGGCGATTCGCGAGATACTCTGAAATTAAAATCTCTTTACTGATTTCATCTGTTAGTTCGAGCTTCCTACCTTTAATGATAAATTCATCGAAATAAGACCAATCGTAATCGGTAGAAACACCTTTAACTACAATGCCTTCAAAATCGGTTTCGGTTCGAATGACGCCATATTTTGAAGCTGTTTTTTGGACGTGTATTATATCAGGAACACTTTCAAATTTTGGATAAAAATCCTGCCGAGCATCTATGGGGTGAAGATTTTGATTAGATTGATTACTCGTAAAACTTCTAATGGTAATATGCCCATTGAAAGCAGTAATTTTGTCTCTAATCTTTTGTTGTAAACCTAAACCTGTTCCAAAAGCTAAAATCATCATAATTACCCCAACGGTTATGGCCGTTACAGCAATTTTTATTATCGGAGAAGAAACCTTACTTTTATAGCCTTTGGTTTTAATCAGCTTTTTCGATATGAAATATTCAAAATTCAATTTGCACGCTATATTTTATAGGTTCAAAAATACAGTTTTATTTAGTTTGTTTTTGATTTTAGGCTGTCAAGCTCAAGATAAATCTTTTGAAGAGCAAAAATTACAGACAGGCGCAGACCAAACGAAAGTCTATTTAAATGATTTAGCCCAAAAGGACATAGCTGTCGTGGCTAACCAAACTTCTGTCATTAAAAATAGCAAGGGTGGTTTTACTCATCTCGTCGACTCGCTTTTAAATCTAAATATCAATGTAAAAAAGGTCTTTGCTCCTGAACATGGATTTCGTGGACAAGCTGATGCGGGTGAAAAAGTTGATGATGCAATAGATACCAAAACAGGACTGCCGATTGTTTCACTTTACGGGAGTCATAAAAAACCGACTGAGGAAGATTTGAAAGGTATTGAAATTGTTGTATTTGATATTCAAGATGTTGGCGTGCGATTTTATACTTATATTTCTACTTTACATTATGTTATGGAAGCTTGTGCGGAGCAAAATATTCCAGTGATAGTGTTGGATCGCCCAAACCCTAATAGAAGTTATGTGGATGGACCAATCTTAGAAAAAGCGCATCAAAGTTTTGTAGGAATGCATCCTGTGCCAGTAGTTTACGGTCTTACAATTGGCGAATATGCTAGAATGATTAATGGAGAACAATGGCTTAAAAATCAAATAAAATGCAATCTAAAAGTTGTGCCATTAAAACATTATAACACAAAGAAAGTATATGAATTACCTGTAAAACCATCGCCAAATTTACCTAATCTGCAGTCTGTAAATTTATACCCGAGTTTATGTTTTTTTGAAGGTACAAATGTCAATGCAGGTCGAGGCACATCAACACCTTTTCAAGTGTTTGGATCGCCATTTTTAGATCAAAAAAAATATAATTTTCAGTATGTTCCTGAGTCTAATTTAGGTTCAAAATATCCTAAACATCAAGGTAAAGTTTGCTTTGGAATGGATTTGACTGAACATCAATTTTTATCAGAAATTCATTTAGATTGGCTTATTGAAGCTTATCAAAACACCTCAGATCAAGACGAGTTTTTTAATTCCTTTTTTACAAAATTAGCAGGCACAACACAACTTCAAAAACAAATTGAAAATGGCATGAGTAGCTCAGAAATCAAAGCCACCTGGCATAATGACCACGACAATTTTAAAAAATTAAAGAAAACATACCATTTGTATTAAATCTAAAGTTAAATTTCTATTTTAAACAGATTTCATAGGTCTCTAAGGCCCTTGAGGTCCTGAAGTCCGAACAATATTTCTGTAACTATTATACTGATGGTATGGCAAAAAACTTAATAATGCCTTATTAAATTAACGTTAAGTTGAGTCATTTTAGTTTTAGCTTTTTAATATCTTTGCATAGAGGAAAAATTTGACTGATTGCAACCTTTACAAATGCTAAAACAGTTCTTCACAAGGCTTTGTATATTGTAATTTTTAAGGTTTAGTATCGTCAGAGTTTTAAATTAATATTGAAAACAAATTTTTATGTCTTATTTATTTACTTCAGAAAGTGTATCTGAAGGTCATCCCGATAAAATTGCAGATCAAATCAGCGATGCTTTACTTGATTACTTTTTAGCTTATGATAAAGATGCCAAAGTGGCTTGTGAAACCTTAGTCACTACAGGTCAAGTGGTTTTGGCAGGTGAGGTAAAAAGTAATACTTATTTAGATGTGCAGCAAGTTGCTCGAGATGTCATTAACAACATAGGTTATACCAAAAGCGAATACCGATTTAGTGGTGATTCTTGTGGCGTTATTTCTACAATACATGAGCAGTCTCAAGATATCAATCAAGGTGTAGATAAAGCTGATAAAGAGAAACAAGGTGCTGGTGACCAAGGCATGATGTTTGGCTATGCTACAAATGAAACGGAAAATTATATGCCGTTAGCACTAGATATTTCTCACAAAATTTTAAAAGAATTAGCTGCTTTAAGACGAGAAAATAAAGACATTACATATCTTAGACCTGATTCAAAAGCTCAAATTACCATTGAGTATTCAGATGATAATGTGCCTCAGCGTTTAGATACCATAGTAGTTTCAACTCAACACGACGAGTTTGATGCTGATGAAAAGATGCTTGAAAAAATAAAACGTGATATTAAAAACATACTTATACCACGTGTAAAAGCCTTGTTTTCACAAGATATTCAAGCTTTATTTGACGATGATATTACCTATCATATCAATCCTACAGGTAAATTTGTGATTGGTGGTCCGCATGGTGATGCTGGATTGACAGGCCGGAAAATCATTGTTGATACTTATGGAGGAAAAGGGGCTCACGGTGGTGGTGCCTTTTCAGGAAAAGACCCAAGTAAAGTTGACCGATCGGCAGCTTATGCGGCTCGACATATTGCTAAAAATATGGTTGCAGCTGGTATAGCTGATGAGGTATTAGTACAAGTGTCTTACGCCATTGGTGTTGATCAGCCTACTTCAATTTTGGTGAATACTCAAAATAAACATATCAATGTATCTGATGGTGAAATAGCAAAGACTATTAAAAATATTTTCGACATGCGCCCAGCAGCCATTGAAAATCGATTGAAGCTAAGAAACCCAATTTATTTAGAAACAGCTAGTTACGGACATATGGGGAGAACTCCAAAAACGATAACTAAACATTTTGATACGACTTACTCTGGTAAAAAATCTGTTGAAGTTGAACTATTTACTTGGGAAAAATTGGATTATGTTGAGACTTTAAAAGAAGCTTTTGGACTATTGTAAAACTTCTGCAATACGTTTAATCGCTTCACGAATTTGTGCTTCAGAAGCAGCGTATGAAATCCTAATACAATCAGGATTACCAAAAGCTTCGCCAGTAACCGTAGCGACGTTTGCTTCTTCTAAAAGTAACATACTAAAATCTGTGGCATTTTTGATGTGATGACCTTTGACGGTTTTGCCAAACCAAGCACTCACATTAGGAAATACGTAAAACGCACCTTGAGGTTGATTACATTCAAAACCTTTTAGAGCATTTAAAAGATCTAAAATAATTTCTCGACGATTAGCAAATTCATCTACCATATATTGAATTTTGCTCACAGGTTCTTGCAAAGCTGTAATCACGGCACGTTGAGCTATACAGTTGGCTCCACTGGTCACTTGACCTTGGAGTTTGGTGCAAGCTTTAGCAATATATTCAGGTGCGCCAATATAACCAATTCGCCAACCGGTCATAGCAAATGCTTTTGATACGCCGTTGACCGTTACGGTGCGGTCATACATATCTTCAAATTGAGCCATTGATGCGTGTCCACCGATAAAATTGATATGCTCGTAAATTTCATCACTAACAACTATTATCTGCGGGTGTTTCTGTAAAACATCTGCCAAAGCACGAAGTTCATCTTTTGAATAAACCGAACCACTTGGGTTGCAAGGTGAGCTATACCATAACATTTTAGTTTTTGGTGTGATGGCGGCTTCAAGTTGCTCGGCAGTCATTTTAAAATCTTGATCAATAGAGGTTTTTACTTCAACGGTTTTGCCTTCACAAAGACCAACAATATCTCTATAACTGACCCAATATGGACAAGGTAAAATCACTTCATCTTCAGGGTCGAGTAGGGCAGAAGCGATATTGTATAAAGCTTGTTTTGCGCCTGTAGAAACAGTGATTTGACTCAACTCATAGTTGAGGTTATTGTCGCGTTTGAATTTATGTTGAATAGCTTTTTTTAAATCTGGATAGCCATCAACAGGTGTGTAGGAATTATAGTTATCATTGACGGCTTGAATAGCGGCGTCTTTGATATATTCTGGGGTATTAAAATCAGGTTCGCCGAGGCTTAAGCCAATAATATCTTTACCTTCTGCTTTGAGCTCTCTGGCTTTTGCAGCCATAGCTAAAGTGGCTGAAGTTTGTAATTTGTTGATTTTTTGGGAAAGGTTGGTCTTCATAAGCTTAAATTATTAAGCCATTTGCGGATTTTTACCCATAGATTTTAAATATTTAAAATGAGCGATAATGGCTTTTCTTGTGGTTTCATATTCGTTATACGGTAAACTAAATTCCTTAGTAGTTTGCTTGACAATTTTAGCAATTTTTGGATAATGTATATGACTAATGTTTGGAAAAATATGATGTTCTACCTGAAAATTTAACCCACCTGTGAACCAATTGACAATTCTGTTTTTAGTAGAAAAATTAGTTGTAGTAAACAATTGGTGTACCATCCAAGATTTTTCCATTTTGCCTTCCAAATCTGGAGTTGGCATTTCATTTTCTCCTACAACGTGAGCCAACTGAAAAACGATGCTTAAAATTAATCCTGCGGTGTAATGCATCACAAAAAAGCCAATAACCACTTCCCACCAAGCTAAACTTGTTAGGGTAATTGGTAAAACAATCCAAATGCTAAAATAAATTAACTTGGTAATAGCCAAAACAGTCCATTGCTTAGAAGGTTTTGGTAATTTTCCGTAATAAAGTTTTTGTTTTAAATAGCGTTTGGTCTGAATAAAATCTGTAGTCAAAGCCCAGTTAAACGTTAATAATCCATATAAGAAAACGGAATAATAATGTTGGAATTTATGGAATCTTCTCCATTTGGTATGTTTTGAAAATCTCAATACTCTTCCAGCGTCTAAATCTTCGTCGTGACCTTGGATGTTGGTATAAGTATGATGTAAAACATTATGCTGAACTTGCCAATTGTAAACATTGCCAGCAAGGATATAAATGCTACTGCCCATAAATTTATTAATCCACTTTTTAGTGGAATACGTGCCGTGATTGCCATCGTGCATCACGTTCATACCGACTCCTGCCATTCCAACTCCCATAAGTATGGTTAGAGCTAATTTCCATAAACCGTGAATATCTAAAGTTAGGATTAAAAAATAAGGGGCAAGCAATAATGAAAACATAACAATAGTTTTCAAATGCAACTTCCAATTCCCTGTTTTTTTAATATTATTGTCTTTAAAGTAGTTGTTTACTCGTTTGTTGAGCGTTCGCATAAAATCTCTTGAATCTTTAGTATTGAAGCGAATTTGAGTATTTTCCATTAAAACAAAATTAGAATAACAAAAATAGAATATAAAATCAATTACACAGCTTAATTATTAGAATTTAACGCCCGTTGAGGTTTTTTTTAATACAAGCTTAATTTAGCTTATAGGTTAACTTTTCAAATACTGATTTTGGATTTTTGTTTTTATAAACGACTTTGTAAACGGCATTAATTATTGGCGTTTTTGCTTTCTTCTTACCGTCTTGTTTGCTAAGTAAATACGCGCTTTCAGTGGCGTAATAGCCTTCAGCAATCATAGTCATTTCCATCATAGCTGACTTTACGGTGTAGCCTTTGCCAATCATATTACCAAAATAACGATTTCTGCTAAAATTAGAATAGCCTGTGACCAACAAATCTCCGAGATAAGCCGAGTCGTTGATGTTGCGTTTCATTTTATACCGTTTTTTGATAAAGCGTTTCATTTCTCGAATGGCATTACTCATTAAGACGCTTTGAAAATTGTCACCATAACCGAGTCCGTGTGCAATACCTGCTGCAATGGCGTATATATTTTTTAATACCGCAGCATATTCAGTGCCAATGATGTCTTTGCTGATAGAGCACTTGATGTAGTCACAGCTGAGTTTATGGCTCATCATTTTGGCTTTTTCTATATCAGCACAAGCTATGGTAAGATAAGATAAACGTTCAAGAGCAACTTCTTCAGCGTGGCAAGGCCCTGTGATAACACCAATTTGGTTAAAATCTAAGTCCATATTATCGTGAAAATGCTCGCCGACCAGTTTTCGGTTTTCTGGAATAATGCCTTTTACGGCATTAAAAATAATTTTATCTTTAAGAGGAATGGCGATTTGGTCTAAAGCCAATTTTAAAAATGCTGAGGGAATAGCAATAATCAAAATATCTGATTGACTCACAACTGTATTGATGTCACTATTCATATTAAGTTGGTCAGTATTGAAAGTGACCGAGCTCAAATAATCTTTGTTGTGCTGATTTTTCTTAATATATTCTATGGTTTCTGTATTCCTGATATACCAATTGATACTGTCTACATTTTCACAAAGCATTTTAGCTAAGGCTGTTGCCCAACTGCCGCTACCAATGATGCCAATGTTTGGGTTTTGTAACATGAATGTATGTTATAGAAAAAATAATAAAACCAAATATAAACTTATTTTAAAACTTTACCGATAAAAATTCATTTCATCGATATAAGCCCAAACTTTTTCTGGCAGCAAGGGTTTGATGTTTTGTTGTTTTGAAATGGCTTTTCTGATAAAACTTGCAGAGATTTCTACAATCGGCACTTCGACAAATTGAACTTTTGGATGGTTTTTAAGTTCTGATGGCACATTTTTATGATGTATGCGTGGACATACAATCAAGTGATGGTGTTCGAGAATGTATTCATAGTTTTTCCACTTTTTAAAACTCGCTAAATTGTCTTCGCCCATAATGAGATGAAACTGATAGTCAGGATATTTTTCTAATAACTTTTCTAAAGTTTTAGAGGTGTAATTGGGTTGTGGCATATCAAACTCAATTTTGCTGGCTTTGAGTTTAGGATAATCTTCGGTGGCGCGATAGACTAATTCATAACGGTGATGATCATTAAGTAGAGATTCTTTTTGTTTAAAAGGACTTTGTGGCGTGATGACATACCAAACTTCGTCAACCGAGCCGAACTCTGCAACGTGGTTGCCCATAATGAGATGCCCAATATGTAAAGGATTAAAGGTGCCAAAAAATAAACCGATGTGCTTACTTTTGTTCATCAATAAAGGTTTTAACAAGTTGATAGGCGTCTTCTAAAGCTGTGTCTAAATCATTGTTGATTAAGATTTTGTCAAATTGTGGGGCAGTTGCCATTTCTATTGAAGCTTTGGCAACCCGCATATTGATGCGCTCATCAGATTCAGTTTGGCGTTTTTTAAGTCTAATTTTAAGTTCTTCTACACTTGGTGGTTTGACAAAAACAGCCAAAGTTTGTTCAGGATAAATATTTTTGATGTCGAGTCCGCCAACCACATCAATATCAAAAATAACGTGTTTGCCTTCATTCCAAATGCGTTGCACTTCACTCTTTAAAGTGCCATAAAAATTATCGCGATAAACTTCTTCCCACTCTAAAAAGTCATCGTTTTTGATGTGTTGCTTAAACGCTTTTAAAGACATAAAATAGTAGTCTTTTCCATCAATTTCATAATCACGAGGTTCTCGAGAAGTTGCTGAGACTGAAAATTCAAGATTCAAATCTTCCTTTGATAAAAGATGTCTGACAATGGTGGTTTTGCCTGAACCCGATGGTGCTGAAAAGACAATGAGTTTTCCTGTTTCTGAACCCTTCATTATAAAATATTAAGCATTTGTTCTTTAATTTTTTCAAGCTGATCTTTCATTTCTACTACCAAATTCTGGATATCAGCATCGTTGGCTTTGCTGCCTATGGTATTGATTTCTCGTCCCATTTCTTGTGAAATGAAATTTAATTTTTTCCCATTAGACTCGGGTAAATTTAATGTGTTTTCAAAATATTCGATATGACTTTTTAAACGTGTTTTTTCTTCTGAAATATCAAATTTTTCAATGTAATAAATCAATTCTTGTTCAAATCGATTTTTGTCATAGTCTACGCTGAGCTCTTCCAAAGTTGATTTTAATTTTGTTTTAACTCTTTCAACCCGATCTTGATCTATCTCACTGATGCGTTTTAAGTGTTGTTCAATTTGACTGAGGTTAGCATTGAAATCTTTGAGTAAATTTTGACCTTCTTGATTTCTGAAAGACACGACTTGATCTAAAGCTTCACTCAAAGCTGTATATAGTTTGGACTGATCATCTTCTGTCATTTCATTGGCTTCAGATTGAATAGCTTCGGGCAAAGAAATTGCAATTTCAAGCAATTTAGCGTTGTCCATTCCATCTCTAACGCGGATGATGTCTTGTAGATTTTCAATATAAGATTTTACAAGGGGTTTGTTAAATTGAATACTTTGGCTTTGCTCGCTATTTTCAATATTAAACTGCACATCAACCTTACCGCGTTTTAGTTTTTGAGCCACGATTTTACGCCAGCTTAATTCAAAAGTTCGCAATTCTGATGGAATTCTAAAGTTGATATCTATGTTTTTGCTGTTGAGCGTTCGGATTTCAATATCAATGTGTTTGTTATTTAAAACAGCTGTGGCTTTGCCATAACCTGTCATAGATTGTATCATATTCGTCTAAAAATTTCTGCAAAAGTAACGAAATACTAAAGGATGGACAATGAAAGCCATCTCGCATTTATCAATTGACAATGTTTCGACTACTCGCTGAACCCACGCCAATTAGAGAATCAAAACGAGCACCGATATCTCGGTAATAGACTAATATAGTGTAATCGTTTTCTGTAATATCGTAACTACCACTTACAAAATGATCATTAAACTCACCGTCAGCTGAGAGGTAAACATACTTATAGTTATAAAAACCTTGTTTGAGTAAGATTTGGGTTTCAAATAGACCCGTTTTTTCGTTGAAATCAAGGTGAGTTTCGTCTGTTAAACTGTAGTTGTTAAAACGGCCGTAAACGTGTAACTCACCACCGTTTAAGTCTTTAGGACAATTTAAACTAAAATGCACCACAGCGTATTCTGACTCCCTATTGACGTCTTGTCCTTGTACAGTATTGATTTTAAAACTGCCATTGATATCGGGGTTATAAACATATTCGCGTCCTTGTCTGACTCGATCTGTACTTAAATAAGTATGATATAAATCAAATAATTCAACACGTTGAATATTAATAGTCGAAACTCTGATGTCGCGATTGTCAAAGTATAAATACTCATTTCCACCCCAAAATGCTGTTTTTTGGGGATAATTAAAGACTAAAGTATTACCTGATGTAAATTGCGGTTTGATGTCGTAAATGGCAGATTTAAAGTCGTTGTTTTGAACCAGCACTGTATTGACAGTCTGTTCAGGATTTTTAAAAATAAAACCATCACGACCTACGCTGTATTGCAACAGTTGTTTTTTGCCAATCTCTTTTAAATCCCGTGAACGTCTTACTTGAGATTGAACATCCACTTGTCGATTAAAAACCATAAATTTTCTTGAAAACACCAATTGCCTGTCGCTATTAAAAATCTTCAGCATATAATTTCCAGAAACTTTTAATCGTCGAGTGTTTTTGTTTGGAATTTGCAATTCATAATGTGTATAAGGCTGAAGCGTGGCTAATGAATTTTTAAAATCAAAAATTCTGATGTTGTCAAAACCTTCTATATATTCATTTTTCGCCAATTTAGATGGGGTCCAATCGTAATCAAAATGCTCTATTTTGTAATAAAAATCGGCTACTTTAGCTCGAATATCGTCAAAGCTTAAATTTAACTTATCGTTTAGCGAAATCACAGGTGTGCCAGTCAAATCAGCTTGACCGGTAAACTGAATGGTTTTAATAAATTCTGGTGGCAAAACTTCGTATTCTTGGGATAAAAGTGTTGCAGAAATAAAAATGGAAATTAAAAGAAAAATATTCTTCATATTCAAAAAATTGTTTCACAAATTTATAATAATAAATAGCTTTTAAAGAAAATATTGTTTAGAAAGATTATAAATAACCTAATATCAACATTTGTTTAAGACTGAAATGAAGTTTTAATTATTAAGTTTGTATCCCGAAAAAATACGCTTTAAATATGGCCATTGATATTAAAGTTAAACGCGGTTTAAAACTGCGACTTAAAGGTGAAGCTGAAAAAACAAAGTCACCTGCGCTAAAATCTAAAACTTACGCCTTAATTCCTGATAATTTTCACGGACTCGTGCCGAAAATGTTAATTAAGAAAGAAGGCACTAAAATTAAAGCGGGAGAAGCTTTATTTTATTCTAAATATAACGAAAAAACAAAAGTCGTCTCACCTGTAAGTGGTAAGTTAAAAACTATTGAGCGCGGAGCAAGACGCCGTATTTTAAGAGTGATTATTGAAGCAGATGATGAATTTGAATACGTGAATCACGACAAATTAGATCCTTTAAAAGCTGATGCAGATCAATTAAAAAATCATATTTTTGAAGCAGGTTGTGGTATCTTTTTCAAACAAAGACCTTACGATATTCCTGCAAATGCAGAAGACACACCAAAAGCAATTTATATTTCAGCCTTTAATACAACTCCACTCGGTGCTGATTTTGAATATATTTTAAAAGATAAAAAAGAGCATTTCCAAAATGGAATTAATGCTTTATCAAAATTGACAGATGGAAAAGTGTATCTCGGCGTGGATAGAAATGCTAAAAGTTTTTTAGATGATACTGCTAATGCTGAAATTTTAAAAGTTTCTGGCCCACATCCAGCAGGCAATGTTGGAGTTCAAATTCAAAAAACAAATCCTATTAATAAAGGTGAAAAGGTTTGGACTATCAAACCTGAAGATGTCGCTATAATAGGTGAGCTGTTGTCAACAGGTAAATTTAATGCCGAGCGAACCATTGCGGTTTGTGGAAGCGACGCTGTTGATCAGCAGTATTTTACAACCTTAATCGGTGCTGAAGTTAATTCAATTATTGAAGAAGTTGATACCAATAAAACCCGAATTATTTCAGGTGATGTGTTTACTGGTGATATTGCTCAAAATGGCGATCACATTAACTTTTACGCTAATGAAATTACTTTAATTCCTGAAGGCAATCAATACAGAATGTTTGGGTGGTTACCTTTTAAAGACAATAATATTCCATCTGTTCATAATACATCTTTTGCTAAACTGCGCAGTAAACCTTTTGAAGTCAACACGAGTTTAAACGGTGAAGAAAGAGCACTTGTAGTTACAGGCGAAATGGAAGAGGTAATGCCAATGGATATTTTGCCAATGCAGCTGCTTAAAGCTTGTATGACTGGAGATATTGATAAAATGGAAAATCTTGGAATTTATGAAGTTATCCCAGAAGATTTTGCAACAGTAGAATACGTGAACACTTCAAAAATAGAAGCTCAAGAAGTAATTAGACAAGGATTAGATTTGATGATAACAGAAGTAGGTTAAAATAAATTTACGATGAATTTTATTAGGAAAAAATTAGACAAAATTAAAGAACCTTTTCAGCCTGGTGAGAAGTTTGAAAAATTTGCACCAGCTGTAAATGCTTTAGACACTTTTTTATTTGTGCCTAACCATACTACAAAAAAAGGCGCACATGTAAGAGACGCTGTTGACTTGAAAAGGACAATGATAACCGTAGTTATTGCTTTAATTCCAGCTTTGATTTTTGGAATTTGGAATACAGGTTACCAACACTTTACTCAATTAGGTGAAGAATTCACCTTTATGGATGCTTTCCTTCACGGCGCTTTAAAGGTAGTTCCAATGATTATTGTATCTTATGCTGTGGGACTTGGAATAGAGTTTGCTTTTGCTGTAAAACGCGGTCACGAAGTTAACGAAGGCTATTTGGTAACAGGACTTCTAATCCCTATGATTATGCCTGTCGATATTCCTTTATGGATGGTGGCATTATCAGTTGCATTTGCTGTGCTTATTGGTAAAGAAGCTTTTGGAGGTACAGGAATGAATATATTAAACCCAGCCTTAACGGCACGAGCTTTTGCTTTTTTTGCATATCCAACTTATATGTCAGGAGACAAAGTATGGGTTAGTGAAGCCACTGAAGTCAGTGGAATTTCAGGCGAAACGATTTTGGGAACCTTAGCAGCTGGCAAAGAAGTGGCATACAACAGTGCCAGTATGTTTTCAGGATTCATACCAGGTTCAATTTCTGAAACATCTACTTTGTTTATTTTATTAGGTGCTTTGATTTTGATTTTAACAAAAGTTGGTAGTTGGAGAATTATCTTGAGTGGATTTATTGGCGCAGCTGTTATGGGCTTGATATTTAATGCGCTTGGAAGTTCAGTTTTTACAAACAATAGCTTGATGAATTTTCCTTGGTTCAATCACCTTATTGTTGGTGGATTAGCCTTTGGAGTTGTGTTTATGGCAACAGACCCTGTTAGTGCAGCTCAAACTATGAAAGGCAAATGGATTTATGGTTTCTTAATAGGGTTTTTCGGTATTATGATTAGAATATTCAATCCTGCATATCCAGAAGGCATTATGTTGGCGATATTATTAATGAATGTATTTGCACCAACAATAGATCACTACGTAATTCAAGGCAATATCAAGCGAAGACAAAAACGCTTAAAACTACAAACAGTAAAAACTACTTAAAATGGATAGAAATAGTAACGCTTATACTTTCATTTTTTCTATTGCAATGGTTCTTGTTGTAGCTGTTGTACTGTCTTTTCTAGCGACAAGCTTAAAGCCAATGCAAAGCAAAAATGTGAAGCAAGAAAAAATGCAAAATATTTTAAATACTTTCGTTGGAGACAGTTTAGAAGTAGATGGTAAAAAAGTAGAATTAACCCGAGAACTGGCTTCAGTAAAATTTGACGAATACATCAAAAATCAATACACTTTAAATTATAAAGGTGAAACTGTTGAGGATGTAGAAGCTTTTAATATCAACTTAGCTACTGAAATAAAGAAACCAGTTGAGGAACAGAATTTCCCTTTATATGAAGCTCAATACAATGGTCAATCTTATTTTGTGATTCCACTGAGAGGTTCTGGACTTTGGGATGCTATTTGGGGTTATGTTGCCTTAAAAGAGGATTTAAACACCATAGAAGGTATTATATTTGACCACAAAGGTGAAACTGCTGGTCTTGGTGCCGAAATCACAACAGATTGGTTTCAAGAAAGATTTGAAAATGAAAAAATTTATCAAGGCAATAAGGTAGTTGGTGTTGAAGTAAAGAAAGGATATAGTGGTGGAACAGACAAGTCTGATAATCAGGTAAATGCCATATCAGGTGCAACTATTACTGGTGATGGTGTTACTAATATGATGAAAGAAAGATTATCAAAATATAAACCTTTCTTTGAAAAATTAAAAAATTCTAAACTCGCAATACGATAATTATGAGTGAACAGAAAAAAGAAATTAAAACAAAAGAAGAAAAGAAAAAAGAGGAAATGATTCTCTTTTTATCTAAATCTGAAGAAAAAGAGGCATTTCTATCAAAAGCCAATAGAAAGCTACTCACAGATCCATTAGATGATAATAACCCTATTACGGTTCAGGTTCTTGGGATTTGTTCTGCACTGGCTATTACTGTTCAGCTTAAGCCTGCAATTGTGATGTCATTAGCGGTTGTATTTGTTATGGCTATGGGTAATGTCGTGGTTTCGCTAATGAGAAATTTAGTACCTAACCGTATTCGTATTATAGTTCAATTGGTAGTTGTGGCATCTTTGGTAATTATAGTTGACCAAGTTCTCAAAGCATTTTTATATGATGTCAGTAAACAACTTTCAATTTTTATTGGGCTGATAATTACAAACTGTATCATAATGGGTCGTTTAGAAGCCTTTGCTCTAGGTAATGGCCCTTGGAAATCATTTTTAGATGGTATTGGTAATGCTGCTGGCTATGGTGTAATTTTAATAATTGTAGCCTTTTTTAGGGAATTATTAGGATCTGGTAAACTTTTAGGTTTCGAAATTTTAGGCCATAAAGGTCTTACAATGGCAGAATCAACAGGGCTTTACGCTTTGGGATACGAAAATAACGGATTTTTCCTTTTATCACCTATGGCATTAATAGTCGTTGGTTTGGTGATATGGTATCAACGCTCGCGTAACCGCAAACTTATAGAAGAAAATTAACTAAAACATTATAACTTAAATCATATGGATTTAATCAACTTATTTGTAAAAAGCATTTTCATAGAAAATATGATTTTTGCTTATTTCTTAGGAATGTGTTCATATTTGGCTGTTTCTAAAACCGTTAAAACTGCTGTTGGTCTTGGAGCAGCTGTGATATTTGTATTACTTATTACGGTTCCAATTAACTATTTGATAGATACCTATCTATTACAACCAGGGGCTTTAAAATGGCTCGGTGCAGAATATGCCAGTATTGACTTAAGCTTTTTAAGCTACATTATGTTTATTGCAGTAATTGCTTCTATGGTTCAGTTGGTTGAAATGATTGTAGAAAAGTTTTCACCAGCTTTATATGGGTCACTTGGAATTTTCTTGCCGCTAATTGCAGTAAACTGTTCCATTCTTGGTGGTTCTTTATTTATGCAACAAAAAGATTTCACAGGCATATCTGAGGCCATTGTTTATGGTGGAGGAAGTGGAATAGGATGGTTCCTTGCTATCTTAGCTATTGCAGCGATTAGAGAAAAAATTGCTTATTCTAATGTGCCTGCGCCATTAAAAGGCTTAGGTATTACCTTTATTATTACAGGTTTAATGGCTATTGGCTTTATGAGCTTTATGGGAATTAAACTTGAAGGAAAAGAGGATACAGAAGAACAAACTACGGCGTCTACCATACAAATTGAAAACAACCAACCTGATGCAAAGACTGCCGATGTTTCATTAATTAAAGCTACAAACGAATAAACAAGAGATACTATGGATGTTATTTTAGCGAGTGTTATAGTTTTTTTAGTGTTGATATTATTATTGGTGTTGGTATTACTAACAGCCAAAGCCAAACTTTCACCTTCAGGTCCAGTGACTATCAACGTTAATGATGAGAGAGACATGGAAGTTAGCTCTGGTTCGACTCTTTTATCAACATTGGGAGAAAATAAATTGTTTTTACCGTCAGCTTGTGGTGGAGGCGGAACTTGTATTCAGTGTAAATGTATTGTCAAAGAAGGTGGTGGTGCAATATTACCTACAGAAGAACCACACTTTACTAAAAAAGAAATAGCTGAGGGCTGGCGTTTAGGTTGCCAAGTTAAAGTTAAACAAGATATGGAAATCGAAATTCCAGAAGAAATATTTGGAATTAAAAAATGGGATGCAACTGTAGTTTCAAATTACAACGTAGCTTCGTTTATAAAAGAATTTGTCGTTGAAATTCCAGAAGATATGGATTACAAAGCTGGTGGATACATCCAAATTGAAGTGCCACCTTGCGAAGTGAAGTTTGAAGATATAGATATTGAAGCTCATCCAGAAGAACATTCGGGTCAGCCTGATAAGTTCCAAAAAGAATGGGATAACTTCAAACTATGGCCCTTAGTGATGAAAAATAATGAAACTGTAGAGCGTGCTTATTCTATGGCTTCTTACCCAGCTGAAGGTCGAAGAATTATGCTTAACGTTCGTATCGCCACACCACCTTTTGATAGAGATAAAGGCGACTGGATGGATGTAAACCCTGGCGTAGCTTCTTCTTATATTTTTAACCTTAAAGAAGGTGATAAATGTGTGATTTCAGGACCTTATGGTGAATTCTTTATTAACGAAAGCGAATCTGAAATGCTTTACGTTGGTGGTGGTGCTGGAATGGCTCCAATGCGCTCTCACTTATACCATTTGTTCAGAACTTTAAAAACTGGCCGTAAAGTAACCTATTGGTATGGTGGTCGTTCTAAGCGTGAATTATTTTATATAGATCATTTTAAAGCTTTAGAAAAAGATTTCCCAAACTTTAAATTTTATATGGCACTTTCAGAGCCTTTAGAAGAAGATAACTGGAAAGTTAAAAAAGACTTAGACGATGATGGTGATGGTTTCGTTGGATTTATTCACCAATGTGTCATCGATAATTACTTAAGTAAACACGACGAACCAGAAGAAATAGAATTGTATTTCTGTGGTCCACCATTGATGAACCAAGCAGTTCAGAAAATGGGCGAAGACTTCGGTATCCCTGATGAAAACATCAGATTTGATGATTTCGGTGGATAAATAATATTTTTAATTATAACTTAACCCGGGTCTTTCACTCGGGTTTTTTTATCGGTATGGCAGAACTTAGTAAACAAGAACTTCATAATTTAGCGATGAATATTGTCGGTAAAGACCTGGAAGAACAAGGTTATGAGTTTTTGGCGGTGAATAGTAAGTTTAAAAAAGACCCGCAATTTGTGGCGCTAAAAAATAAAAAACTTCATTTTGTCATTGTCAGGGCAATCAGTTATCCTGATGATCCTAAAATTTTTGACGATGCCTTAATGACAAAAATGAAAACCCATGCCGATAAATTCGATGCTTTGACATTTTTTGCTGGCGTTGGACTCGCTAACCGTTCGGACTACGAGCGTCCATTGACAAAAATGGATGATTATATTGTTAATTATAATGGTATGGTAAAAATTGAATAGCTGATGAAAAGTACTTCCATTTATATTGTTGGTTTGGCTTTATTGATATTATTTTCTTGTCAACCCAATAGACACGAATATAGGGCAAGCGCTTTAGGTACAACTTATACCATTAGTTATTTTTCAGATTCTCCTAAAATACCTTTGAAGAAATACGATTCTATTTTTAAAGTGATTAAACAATCTTTAAGTACCTACATTTCTAATTCAGACATTTCAAAATTAAATAGAGGTGAAATCATTAAGGTAGATGAGCATTTTAAAACTGTTTTTAAAAATTCTCAAAAAATTTATAAAAACACCG
>JASMTR010000099.1:0-17442 GCA_041694175.1 Bacteroidales bacterium | reverse complement strand
AAATCTTTAGTGTACAAATATACTAATTTTCATTCAATTTACATTAGCTACAACCTTGGCTACAATTAAAGATTTATTAAATAAACTACTTAAGCACTAGACTTAATTAACATATTTTTAAAAATATTGGATTTAATTGATTATTTAAGAAATATTATTGTTTCATTGGTGGTTCATCAATACTAATAATATCATTTTATTTACTCCTAGCTTAAGCAGCTTTTTTAGATGAAAGTATAATAATAGAAATTTTCTTATTCAAACTTTCTATTAATTGAAAGCTCAAAACAACACTTTATTTTAACTAATTTTGCAGGCTATGGAAAGAATCAGTATTTATCAATCTCAAATTGAAGCTTTTGAGCAAAAGAAAAAAAAACTAAAACAGAAACGTTTACGTTTGAGTTTAACACGCTTGGTTGTTTTTTTGATTTGCTTAGCTGGCGTCTATTGGTTTTGGTCATCTACCTTATTGGTGGTTGGGTTCGTTTTTGCCTTTATTATAACTTTTATTGTTTTGGTCAAAATTCACACTGAATGTAATAGGGAGCTTAAAAAAACTAAGCTACTAATTAAACTCAATCACAGTGAAATTAAAGCTTTAAAAGGTGATTACAATCATTTTAAAAATGGTAATATTTATAAAAACTCAGAACACGCTTATGCCGAAGACATAGATTTGTTTGGCAAAAAATCCTTTTTTCAATTTATTAATCGGACTGGATTGAGTCAAGGTGAAATACTGTTAGCAAGTTGGCTAAAAAGTAATAATATCGATAATATCATAGACAAACAAAATGCTATAAAAGAACTTTCAAATCTTATCGAATTTAGGCAAAACTTTACTGCAGAAGCCCAAATGCTTGAAAATCAAGATGAATTAAATGCGATTGTTAAAGCACTAGAACAACATCAAAATTTTGTTCCAAAATCATTTCGGTATTTAGGTTGGTTGTTTAGTGCTTTATCGTTTGCCATAATAGTTTTGTATGCTTTTAGTGTTTTAAATACTGTGCAGCTTTTGCTATGGATTTTTATTGGTCTTGGCATTACGGGCTTTTATTTAAAGAAAATAAATGTTTTATCTCATATCACTTCAAAGGCTCAAGAATTATTTCGCCAATATCAAAAACTAATTGATGCTGTAGAGCTAGAACACTTTGATTCAGAATTACTTAAAAACAAACAATCTCAACTTTCGTCTCAAAATCAAAAAGCTTCAGAAACTATTAAGCGTTTATCAAAACATATTGATGCCTTGGAGCAACGCCAAAATTTAATGGTAGGCTTTGTTTTTAATGCCTTTTTACTTTGGGATTTACAGCAATCATATAAGATAGAGCAATGGCTAAATACCCACAAAAGTGATTTAAAACAATGGTTTGACATTATGGCGTTTTTTGATGCTCAAAATAGCTTGGCTAATTTAGCTTACAATCAAACAACATACACATTCCCTTCTGTTGATCATTCTAGCAAATTAATCTTTGATTGTAAATCATCTACGCATCCATTAATTCCAACAAACCAAGCTGTGACAAATGATTTTCAAATTAATAATGAAGATTTTTTAATCATAACAGGGGCAAATATGGCTGGCAAAAGCACCTTTTTAAGAACTGTTTCTCTAATGATTGTTATGGCAAATATCGGTTTGCCAGTTCGCGCATCGTCTTGTAGATATAGACCCATAAAACTTATCACAAGTATGCGCACATCAGATTCTTTAAGTGATGAGTCATCTTACTTTTTTTCTGAGCTTTCAAGATTAAAAACCATTATTGAACACTTAAAAACAGATACTTATTTTATTGTATTAGACGAAATTTTAAAAGGCACCAACTCCCATGACAAAGCTAAAGGTTCACAACAGTTTATTGAAAAATTAGTAAACACTAATAGCACGGGAATTATTGCAACGCACGACTTAAGTCTTTGTGAATTATCAGACCAATTAAAACAAGTGCATAATTTTTATTTTGATGCGGAAATCATCAATGACGAATTACATTTTGACTATAAGTTTAAAAAAGGAGTTTGTCAAAATATGAATGCTTCTTTCTTGTTGAAAAAAATGGGGATAGTATAAAGTGGTTGATAGTTTCAAGTTCAAAGTTTCAAGTATCTAGTTTCGAGTATGTAGAGTGAATATTTTTACTTGATAAAAGCATACTTAAACACCCAAGTCAGAATTTTAATTCCAGCCATAACAGCACCTTTCAATGTTCCTGAAACTTTAGATTGCCCTATACGGTTACGATATTTAACCGGTATTTCTTTATATTTTAATTGATGATTTAAAGCTTTAAGTTGCATTTCAACGGTCCAACCATAAGTTTTATCCTGCATATTTAAAGCTAAAAGTTGGTTGTACTTAATCGCTCTAAATGGTCCTAAATCTGTAAATTTTGCACCGTAAATTAGTCGCATTAGAGTTGTCGCTAGCCAGTTTCCAAATCGTTGAGGAAAGGTCATTGCTCCGTTTTCTCTTAGGGATTTTACGCGAGCACCAATCACAAAGTCGTAGTTGTCATCAATAATTGGATTGACTAAATCTGTAAGTTGCTCAGGATAATCACTGTAATCACCATCTATAAAAACGATTATGTCTGGTTTATTAGATTTTGAGGCGATATACTTCATCGCTTTTAAACACGCATAGCCATAACCCATTTGGGATTCAAAACAAATAGTTGCCCCGGCAATTTCTGCTTGCTTAGCAGTATCATCGGTTGAATTATTGTCGGTTACGATGACTTCATCAACACAATCTGGTAAATCTCGTATAACTTTTGCGATGGATTGCCCTTCGTTATGAGCAGGAATAATGACATTTATAACCGGCATATTTTAATTTGTGATTTGTAAAAAACTTTAAATTTTAGTCGGATTGTTTTAGAAAAATTATTATTTATGAACTACAATTGATATTTCAATAATTTTTGATATTTTTCAGTCATATATAATATTTTTTTGCAAGCAAATATACCATTGTAATATATATATATGACCACAAAGGCGCAAAGAACGCTAAGTTTAATTTCTGATATTTTATGATTGCTTTGTGAATTATACGTCTATGCTATTAAAATAGCTACAGGCTTGCTTTAATTTGAAAAGAAAAGAACAAGTCATCGTCGCCATAAAATAAGTTAACTGTGCCTTGGAGTAAATCAGCTGCTGTAAACCAAAAACCACCACCGTAATTATCATTCCAACGGTCGCTCGGGCTGATATCAGACCAAACGTGACCAATATCATACCCGCCAAAGACACCAAATTGTAGTGGTACAACTCCAGTTTTAAACTGATTAAAACTATAGCGTAAATCTCCACTTCCAATTAAAGATTGTTCACCTAAAAAGCGGTTTCTACGATAACCTCTAAGCGCGTTATTACTACCTGCACTTGCCGCTTGATAAAACTCAAATTGATTGCCAAAATTAATTTCAGAAAGCGCTTGCGTTCTCAAAACTAATCGCTCATCTGGCGTTAGTGGATTATAAAACTCTAAGTTTGGATTGACATAAGCGTAGGCTCTATCAGTGTTATCAAGATTAAGTTTTGCTCCAACTTCAAGGTCAAAATTCATTCCTTTTGAAGGGTTGAGCGCATCATCTAAACTGGTAAAATTAAACTCAGTCTGCGCACCAAGGAAGGTTTTTCTATCAAAAAATTCAGGGTCATCCGCTAATAAATCATTGGCTCTGATATCTAAAATTCTATCTTCTGTTCTTTCTAATTCTATGCTTTCTATATTTAAAGTATGTGTAAAAGTTGTACCGTATTTTGTGGATTTTCTTAGTCCTAATTTTCCTGATACACTTTCATAAATAACACGGTTAAAGTCTTCTTCTAATTCATCTTCAGGATTTACACTATTGTTACCAAAACCAAAAAAGTTAACCGCATAACTCGGACTTGTAAATCGGCCGCCAACAACTAAATTATAATCACCTATAACATTTGCAAATTCCCCTTCATAATCTATATCAACGCCTTCAGTTTCAAAATAAAACCCAGCACTAATAGTGTGTTTATAAGTAAATGGATTTAAATTAAAACCTTTGAACACATAAGAATTAGTAGCTCCTAACAAAAATCCATCATCAACGTTGTATCCTATTTTAGGAACGAAAGTGTTGACGCTTGAAATCGTACGCTTTTTATCATAAGTATTTTGAGTATAATCATCGTTTAATTTGACGCTGGCTTTAGACTTTTGTACAATAGTATTTTCTAAAGTTTTGTGGTCGTATATTTTAAGTCGATTACCATTTTCTTTCACATCGTAAATATCTTTACCGTGACCGCCAATGAATCTAATTTTAATTTTATTGGAATCACCAGAAAATGTGTAGGTATCATCATCTTGTAAACCATAAATCCATATTTCTTTGGTTTCATCAGTTTTAAAAATACGTTCTGAAAATTTATCTTCTCTATCGCCGCCTTTATTTCTATACATCGTTACTTTTACTTGATTTTCAGTACTTTCAACATCTATAAAGTCGTCTTTATCTGTGGCAGTGAGTAAAGTGTATTTTGTCAAATTATCATAAAAATCATTGACAATAGTTTTTAAATTATCTTTTCGCTTGAGCAAGGTTAATTTAAGCTCTTCAGTTTTTTCATTTTGCAATTCTTTTGGAAGATCTTTAAAGGCTTCATCTACAATATCTGAAGTAATGCTGTTTTGAATTTGTTCCACCTGATTTAACCAATCTTCACGAGTTGAATTTCTGAGTAAAGTACGGTCTAAAGGCAAAGCATTGAAGTGGAAAAACTTAGGATATTTTACGACCGTGTCGTAGGCTAAATATCGCCTTGGCATTCCCGTTAAGACCTTGAGCGTGTTAAACAATTTACTGTCAAAATCAGCAAAAGCTTGGTCTCTATCTCTTGGTATGGCTCTAAAAACGTGTTGCCCATTGTCGAGTTCATCTTCTGCCCAACGCCACTGGTCATGGTGTCTGTCAAAATCACCAATCAACATATCGAATACACGACTTTTGATGTATTGTTCTTCGTCTATACTGTATTTTTCGTCTTTTGCTAATTTTTCATAAACATCTTCTGTACTTTCTATGTCGTGATTTGGTGAGCCAAAAAAATCAGCATCGAGCCAATGCTCTTCTGGACGTTCTTCTATCATATAAATTTCATTGCCATAAGACGCATTATAGTCGCCTAATCTTTTTTGCTTAGGTATATAAATCAACCTAGGATTGGTGTGATAAACGCCGGCTGCTTTTGCCAGTTTTGGAACGGCCAAAAACCCATAAGGATGCGAACCTGTTAGAATTTCTTTTAGTAAATCTTCTATTGCGGTGTCTTTATACAAATCGCCTATAAACTCGTCTTTGAAAATGGTAGATTGTAAGATTTGTGATGCATTTTTTTTGATAGCTCTAATATTGTATTCTCTACCTTGTTTATCTTTAAGTCGAAGCGATTTAGTTTGCATACCACCGCCTTTTCTAATTGGGGTTAAGCCACCGTAAAGTGTATCAAGTAAGGCTACTTTAGTTTTTATTTTTTGGGTATAAATTGGCTTATAAGTATCGCCTATAAATTTATTTTTATCACTTGCTGAAAACTCATTTTTATCGTAAATTGACGTTTCAACATATTCAGGGAAATTGTTTTGAAGCTGACTTATATCAAAGGAATCATCTTTAGAAAATATTTCTTGTTCAAAAACTAATTGTGCTTGTCCTTGTTCTGCAGTATAAAATTTTGCCAAAGATTTTCCGTTTTTATAAATATCAAGTTTTACAAAACCTTGAGATGAAGCCTTGAATTGTGTGCCTTCTTTAGCTTTTACAAATGAAGTTTTTGAGCCCGAACCAGAAACGATTTGGCGAATGCCTTCTTTTTCGATTAACTGTAAACTATGTTCGTGACCTGAAGCAAAAATCACTTTATTCCATCTTCTGGTAATCGTTATTAATCGATCTTTCATCTCCTGATAAGCCTTATTATTAACATCTTGAGCGGATACTCCAGACGAACGAGCAAATGCCGCAACGCTGGCTAAACCAGGCAAAGGTATTGGTGCTTTTAATGGAAATAAATGATTTCTTGGTGGAATTACACCACCGTGAACGCCATTAGTTAACAATGGATGATGCATAGCCACAACAATAGTTTTATGTTGATTTTTTTTAAGTTCACTTTCATATTCAGCAAAAAAATGCTCTCTGGTTTTTATTTGATCGCATTTTTTATTGACTTTTGGGGTTTTATCCCAATCACTCAAAAACCATTGAGAGTCAATGGTTAGCAAATAAACATTATCTGAAATATCTTTACCTTCTATTCCACAGCTCACTTTTGGCATCCACTCGGCGTCAGAATTTTTTTCTATATAATCTTTTTGATTATCGATACGTTTGATGTTTTCTTTTCGCCAATCGTGATTACCTGAGATAAAATAAGTTTGCCCATCAAAATTTTTGATAACAACTAAATGATGATCTAAAATGTTTTTAGCTTCATCTTGAACCAAGCCCTTTTGACTTGGAAAACCATCAGAATAAATGTTATCTCCAAGGAAAACAAGCATAGCATTATTTGTATTATGTTGTTGGAAATAGTTGTTTAAAGCTTGCATCCCTTCAGATAAACCATTTTTCATTTCGCCGGTATCGCCAATTAAATAAATGGTTTTATCGAGGTCTGCTTCCGTAAGTTTATTATCTTGAGCCGACAAACACAAAGGCAAGCTAAGAACCAAAATTATATAGAGTGATAATTTAAAATTCATAAATCGATTATTTTGTTTAATTTAGTCCATAAAATTAGTAAAACTTACGTAGCTTAACATAAAATCTATGAATATTATCAATAAATCTCAAGACTTTGTAAAAGAGTATTTTAGCAATAATCTACCAAGCAAATTTTTGTACCACAATCTAAATCATACTGAAAATGTGGTTAAAAAAATAAAAGAAATTTCTGATACCTATAAAGAATTAAGCGATGCTGATAAAGAAACATTACATATAGCAGGTTGGTTTCACGACACGGGATATTGTATTGATCCAGAAAATCACGAAGATGAGAGTATAAAAATTGCTCAAAATTTTCTGAAAGAATCTGATTATGATAACAGTAAAACTAAACAAGTTTTAAATCTTATCGAAGCCTCTAAAGTTGGGGTTAGTCCAGAAACTTTATCTGAAAAAATAATTAAAGATGCAGACTGCGGACATTTTGCTACTGAAGATTTTGAAGATGTTTCGGAATTACTCAGACAAGAATTAAAATTAGTCAAGCAACAAAAATTCAACGTTAACGAATGGATAGATGAAAATTTGAAAGTTTTAACCGAGAAACACCAATTTTATACAGACTATGCGAGAAAAAATTGGGCTGAGAAAAAGCAAGAAAATATTCTGAAACTGATTAATAAAAAAAATAAGAGACAAAAAAAGTTAGAAAAGGAAAAGCAAAAAGCAAAGTTTAAAGCCAAATATAAAAATGATAATCCCGAGCGAAGTATTCAAACCTTGTTTCGTGTGTCCCTGAGAAATCATATTAAGTTAAGTGATATTGCAGACACTAAGGCTAATATCTTGTTATCAGTTAATGCCATTATCATTTCTTTGGCATTATCTAATATTATCCCTAAACTGGATAATCCTGAAAATCAACATTTGATGATGCCAACTTTAGTTTTAGTTGCCTTTAGTGTGGCTTCTATTTTGTTGTCAATTTTGGCAACAAGACCTAATGTAACTTCAGGGGAATTTACCAAAGAACAGGTCAAAAGCCGTTCTGTGAATATTTTATTTTTTGGGAATTTTCACAAAATGAGCTTTGATAATTATTTGTGGGGCATCAACGAAATTATAGAAGATAAAGATTATGTTTACGAAGCTTTAACTAAAGACCTTTATTTACTCGGTGTCGTTTTAGCGAGAAAATATAAGCTTTTGAGATTGACCTACACCATATTTTCACTTGGCATTGTCTTGTCTGTTATCAGTTTTGTTGTGGCGTTTTGGATGATGTAATGGCTTTAGACAAATCTTCATAAGTCATCGGTTTCTCGTTTTTGGTAATATTGTATAAAATATTAACTCTTAATGCTTTTAAGCCACTTATGCCTTGTAAATCTTCCAAGTCTAATTTCTCAACTTCCTGACCGAGAAATTGTTTGTTTTGAAGATATTTGATGTATTGCTGATATTCAATAGCATCTTCTTTTTGACTATAAATAATGACTAATTTCCCTTTTTGTGTAATGCGCTCCTCGGTGTTTTTAATAAAGGCTTTGTCTATTCTTTTTTTAGCAATTTCGTATCTCGCATTGTAAGCACCATCAATGTCAAATTTCTTTTCGTCAACACGGTAACGAATACTTAAAGTTGAGTTATTAACCAAAATCAGTGACGCCGCTTCAAGCTGAAAATCATTTCCTTTTTGCACATTGTAAAACAAATTTTCCATTTCGCACATCGTTTGCATTTGCCACAATCTTAGATTTTGTAACATCACTTTTGAAAAATTCTTATGTTGACTAATAGATTGACCTATGTACATATTATGCTCAATGCCATCCGTTTTAAAGCGTTCAAAATAATGCGGAAAAATATTTTGTGCTTCATTTTGTTTATGGTCTATCATACAGGCCAACTCCTTATTGATGTAGTTTACCGTTTCATCATAAACTTTTCGCTCTTGATAAACCAAACCTGTGGTTTTATCAAGCATAGTTTGGTATTTGGAAATCACTTCACGGCTATTAGGTAAGTCTTGCTCGATTTGTTCTAAAACAGGGTGAATATCATTAAAAATAAAAGCAGTGATATTTTGTTCAGTTGAGGTATTAAAATTTTTGTTAACATCCTCTAAAAGCTCTTCTATTCTAAACTTGAGTTGTTCATACACCATTATTGGCGAATGCTCATAAGCATAATTCAAAATATCCAAAAGTTTGTTCAGCTGAATATTTAAGTCTCTTTGTATAGCTAAGTTACGAGTATCTGAAGATTTTACGACATCAATTTGACCAAATAATGGGTAAACGTTTTCAAATTTAATATCGCTAAATGTTGCATTCATTTTTTGCTGACGAGCTTCGAGAAGATTTTGCGCTTCTTCTTCAAACTTCCACTCTACACTTTTGTGTATAGATGTACATTCTTGCTGAATTATAGCTTTTGTGAGATTTTCTTTATGTTCTATACCACGCTCTAAAGCAAGAAGTAAATTTGGTATAAAATCTTCTAATTTTTCAGCATTAATAATATTAAGAGCATTTTTCTTTTTAGAGACTAAACCTAAAACACCAAGCAATTTTTTATTTTTTGTGATAGGGGTTAAAATACAAGACTTAAAGCCCTTACTCAATAAAGTTTGTGATAGCTTATCGTTGTTCGTGTTTTCAGCGTAGATTTCTATATCTGGAATACTAAAATGTTTTTGATTTTCAATGAGTTGATTTAAAGTATTACTACACATAACCGTATCACAATTACGAGATAAATCACTGTCTAAAATAAAACTATTGATATTTTGACTCACTCTGTAAAAGTTTTTAGACTCTTCATCGTAAATAGAAAAGCCAAAATCTAAATCATCTAATTTGAAAATATTTCTAAAGATGCGCCTTAACTTTGAAGTGATATCAGGGTGGTCAATTTCGCCTTGTAACAAAATAGATTTAAATTTTGAAATCTCTTCATCAATTGTCACGTCGGTGATATTTATGATTGTAAAGCCGTCAAAATTATAGGAGTTTGTCGGAAATTTGTCCTGCCACATTTCCAAATTATCAGCATTATTAAGCAGTTCACTGACAATATCATCATTAATTTCAGGCGCAGACTTGGTTTTAGATAGTTCTACAAAATCTGCATTGATAAACAATCTGTAATGTCTAACATTACCATCTTTATCTGGTATGTCGTAGTATATAGGTCTAAAAAAATCAATATTATAACCGTAATAATGATTTAAAATCAAAACACAGGCGTGAATGTAGTTCTGCTTATAATCAAAGTTTCTAACCTTAAGTTCATATTCTGGTCCTGCGTTATTTAAAATTTGTTGTAAACGCTTAGATTTATTAAAAACAAAATGTCTGTAGGGAATTGATGCTGCTTTAATTTCATTTTCAGAAAGCATATTTGGAAACAAATCATCGAATAAATAACTGATTTGTTTTTCATATTTTTTAATGATATCAAAGTCATCAATACTTTCTTTTAAAACAGGATATTGTTCAAAATACTCTAAAAAGTCTTGAATGTATTTTTTAGCTAATGGATTGTCTTCACTTTTTAAGCGATTTTCAAAATGTTCGAAAATGCTCTTAAAGTTAATTCTTACCTTAAATGGGTAATTGTAGTCCATCACTGAATTTTTATCTTTTATCATCATATTATTAGTCTAAAAATTAAGGGCTAAATTACAAATTAACAATATATTATAAAATTAAGTCGGTTTTGTAATTGTCATTATTTATTTTTGTATCAAAATTTTAGAATATGAAAAGATTAGTTTTAAGTGTATTTTCAGTACTTTTTTTTGTTGCTTGTCAAAGTGACAAAGCAGATTTTACAGCACAGATTGAAGGGGTTGATAACAATGCTAAAGTTTATTTATCTAAATTGGGTAAAAATAACCAACCCGTTCCCGTTGATACCGTAGAAGTGATGAATGGAAAATTCACTTTAGATTTAGAAGAAGGTGAACCTCAACAACTTAATATGTTCACGATAGAAGGTGTCAGTAGTAATTTGTTTTTTGTCAATGAAGACGAACCTATTGAAGCAGTATTATACAAAGACAGTTTGCGAAGTTCGAGAATTACTGGCGGGAAACACAATGAACTTTTGATGACTTATATGGATACATTAAAAAAATCAGCCAATGTTATGAATAATTTGGGTCAAGAAATGCGTCAAGCCATGATGAGTCAGGACCGAGAGGCTTTAGCCAATTTAAGAAAAGAGCAAAAGGTACTTCAAGATCAAGATATAGCATTTAGAAAGGAAATGGCAGAGTCAAACCCAAACTCTATAGTAGCGGCTTTAGCACTATCAGACTTAATGTCGAGTAAAAAGCTACCAAATTCAGAAATAAAATCGATTTATGATAGTTTTTCTAACGAAGTAAAAGACCATACTTTAGGAAAACTTCTCGCTGAAAATATCGCAAAAATGTCAAAAACTGATATTGGCGCTAAGGTAGATATGTTTGAAGCGCCTACGCCAGAAGGTGAAGTTTTATCACTCAAAGATGCTATGGGAGAATTGACTTTAATTGATTTTTGGGCATCGTGGTGTAAGCCTTGTCGTATTGAAAATCCTAATGTTGTTAGTGTTTACAACGATTATAAAGACAAAGGTTTTTCTATCATAAGCGTGTCTTTAGACAAGAACAAAAGCAGTTGGGAAAAAGCCATTAAGGATGACAATATGGATTGGCATCACATCTCTAATCTTAAATTCTGGAATGAACCTATCGCTAAGGAATGGGGTGTGCGATCAATTCCTGCTACATTTTTAATTGATGAAAACGGCGTGATTGTGGCTAAAAATTTAAGAGGTAATGCCCTTAGACAAAAAGTTGATGAGCTTTTAGGTGAAGGATAAGAGAAACTAATGTTTATAAAAAAAAGCTCGGTGTTTGACCGAGCTTTTTTTGTTTATAATCAGTAATGAATTTTACACTGCACCTTGAGCAAGCATAGCATCTGCTACTTTCACAAAGCCTGCAATGTTAGCACCTTTAACGTAATCTACATTACCATCAGATGTTTTACCGTATTTCACACAAGCGTCGTGAATGCTTTCCATGATGCCTTTAAGCTTTTGATCTACTTCTGCAGAAGACCAACCGTATCTCATAGAGTTCTGAGTCATTTCAAGACCAGAAGTTGCCACACCGCCAGCATTTGAAGCTTTACCTGGAGAAAATAAAATTCCAGCTTCCTGAAAAACTTCAATAGCCTCTGCAGAACAAGGCATGTTAGCACCTTCGCCAACTAACTTAACACCGTTTTTAACCAATGTTTTTGCATCATCTTCATTAAGTTCATTTTGTGTAGCACAAGGAAAAGCTAAATCTGCTTTTTCATTCCAAGGTGTTTGACCTTCTGTAAATTTAGCATTTGAGTATTTCTCTGTATATTCTTTTATCCTACCGCGTTTATTGTTTTTTAAATCTTTAATAAATTCAAGTTTTTCATTGTCAATACCGTCTTCATCAAAAATATAGCCTCCAGAATCTGACATTGTAAGCACTTTAGCACCTAATTCTAATGCTTTTTCTGCAGCAAATTGCGCAACATTACCAGAACCCGAAATTAAAGCAGTTTTGCCATCTAAGCTATCATTCTTTGTTTTCAACATATTCTGGGCAAAGTAAATGTTACCATAACCCGTAGCTTCTGGTCTAATCAATGAACCGCCATAAGATAATCCTTTACCAGTTAAAATACCAGTAAATTCATTTTGAAGACGTTTGTATTGCCCAAATAAGAAACCAACTTCTCGTGCACCTACGCCAATATCTCCAGCGGGCACGTCAGTATCGTTACCTATATGTTTGGCTAATTCTGTCATAAAACTTTGACAAAAACGCATTACTTCATTATCTGATTTTCCTTTAGGGTCAAAATCTGAGCCGCCTTTACCTCCACCTAAAGGAAGAGTAGTTAAACTGTTTTTAAAGACCTGTTCAAAACCTAAAAATTTAAGAATGCTTAAATTAACGGATGGATGAAATCTTAATCCACCTTTATATGGGCCAATAGCAGAGTTAAACTGAACACGGTAGCCACGATTTACTTTTATTTGACCTTCGTCGTCTACCCAAGTGACTCTAAATGTAATGATACGCTCAGGCTCAACCATACGCTCCAACAACATTTTGTTTTGGTATTGAGGGTTATCTTCTATAAAAGGGATAACGGTTTCTGCAACTTCTTCAACTGCTTGCAAAAACTCTTTTTCTCCTGGGTTTTTTTGTTGAACTGTGTTTACAAATTCTTGAATTTTTGATTTCATAATTATGGATATGATAAAATATTAGACTTATTTTAATAAAATACAAATATAAAATTATTTTAAGGTTTTAAATTAAAAAAACGATAAAACAAAAACATATCTTGCTCTTGATGTTTGGAGTCGATGTATAATTTTATAATTACATTTACGACCTTCTAACTACAATAAAACTAAGAGGTGTTTAGTTATATTCATATGAAAATTATAAAATTATTTTTTTTTCTTTTTATCTGTAAATTTGCTTTTGCTCAAGATTTTTCTAATCAGTGGACAGGTTATTTTTCATACTTAGATATCAGAGATATTTCTATCGGTAATAACCGAGTAATTGCAGCTGCTCAAAATGCTATTTTTGAGTATAATCCCGTTTCTCAAACTCAACTTAAAACTGATGCGGTCAACGGATTAGAAGGAAGCGAAATCAGTGCTATTCATTATTCTGAGGCTTTTAGCTTAAGCATCATTGGTTACGAAAATGGGCTTTTGCAAGTTGTTATGGATAATAACGGGCAAGTGTTTACTATAGTTGATATTTTAAACAAGCAAACCATAGCACCTGATGATAAACGCATTAATCATTTTTTAGAATTTGATGATAAAGTGTTTATATCAACGGAGTTTGGTGTAGCTGAATATAATCTTGCTAATTTAGAGTTTGGTGATTCCTTTTTTATTGGTCAAAATGGTCAGCAAATTAATGTGACACAAACCACAGTTTTTAACTCGACAATTTATGCTTCAACTTTTGGTGGCTCTATTCGGTTTGCTAATGTAAACGACCCAAACTTGGTTGATTTTGACGTATGGCAAACTATAGGTTCATCCAATTGGCGAGGTATTATTAACTTTGAGAATCAACTTCTTACAATTAGGATTGACAACACTTTATTTGAGATAAACAATAATAATTTAAACTTTATCAGGCAATTTCCTGGTGATGTTAAGCAGTTAAATCAAGATGAAGAAAAGTTAATTGTGGTGACACCAAATACTATTCACACCTTAAATGCTCAACTCAATGAAGTTGGACTTGTCAATGCTTTGTTTGAGGAAATAGAGTTAGATGCCGATTTTAATTCAGCCAGAATTTTAAATGATATCCTTTTTATAGGTGATTCTAAACTTGGACTTCTACAAATGGAAGGCTTAAATTCAACAACCTTTCAAAGGGTGAGTCCCAATGGACCAATTTTAAATTCTGTTTTTAGCTTAACCGGTTTTCAAGATGAACTTTGGGTGGTTTATGGTGGATATAATCAGTTTTTTGTTCCATTTAGAGTAGAAAATAGAGGTGTGAGCCATTTTACTGGCGAAAATTGGTCAAATTTAACTACGGAAGATTTAAACAATACCAGATTAATTACCGATGCTACTGTTGATATTAACAACCCTAATCGCGTTTATTTATCAAGTTACGTAGATGGCTTGTTAATTTTAGAAAACGAAGAAGTCGTAACAAGATTAGATCCCACAAACTCCAATTTAGCTAATACTGATGGAGGAAATGGACCAATTATAGGAAATACAAGAATTGGCGCTTCCGCTTTTAATAGTCAGGGTGATTTATATATGAGCAATTCCATTACTGAAAATCCCTTAAAACGTTTAGTAGGTAATAATCAAATAGAAATTGCAGATTTATCTGAAACCTTTATAGAACCTTTAGGAACAAGCTCTGGAAAAGTAGCTGTAGATAATCAAGGTAACGCCTATATTGCTACATTTAGATTTGGGTTATTTGGCTACCAGCCTTCTACTGGTTTAAGCGGTAAAATTGCTAGAGATGTTGAAGGTGTTGATTTACCAGAAGTTTTTAATCCTAATCCAGCCATAACTGCTATGGAATTTGATCCTAGTGGTAGAATGTGGATTGGTACAGCTGAAGGCTTAAGAGTATCGTTTAACCCACAAGCTATGTTTGATGAAGACGCACAGCTCAATGTTTCTCCTATTATATTTTTAGAAGATGGTGTACCTCAAGAGCTACTTTTTCAACAATTCATCACTGATATTAAAGCAGATGGAGCAGGTAATATATGGATAGCTACAGCAGATTCTGGTGTATTTCAGGTTAATTCTACGGGACAGGAAACCTTTAACCAATTTACTCAAGACAATTCACCGTTACCATCTAATAGTGTCATTAGTATTGAAATCAATGGTGCAACTGGTGAAGTCTTTTTTGGTACAAACCGTGGTTTAGTATCTTTTCAAAGTAGAGTAACCGAAGGAGTTGATAATTTAGAAAATGTAAGAGTGTTCCCTAATCCTGTAAAGCCAGGTTTTTCAGGAGTAGTAACCATTGATGGACTTACTGATAATGCCAATGTTAAAATTACAGACGTCACAGGAAATTTAGTTCACGAAGAGTTTGTCTCAGGTGGAAGTATTCAATGGGATACGCGTGCCTTTGGTAAACATAGAGTAGCTTCTGGAGTTTATTTAGTCCTTATTACTGGTGAAGATCAAATTGAAAATCAAGTGAGTAAAATTATGATCATCAGATAATGTTTATCAAAACTCAAGCTGTTGTTATTTCTAGTATAAAATACCGTGATGCCGATCTTATTGTAAGGTGCTACACAAAAGCTTTAGGCAGTATTGCTTTTATGGTAAAAGGTGTATTAAAATCAAAAAAAGGGAAATTTAGAATCTCTATGTTTCAACCTTTAAGCTTGATTGATGTTGAAATGCAATACCGCAATAAAGGCCGTTTAGAATACTTCAAAGAAGTTCAACTCTCTCAACACTTTAACGCATTACAGAGTGATGTTTACAAATCGTCTTTGGTGATGTTTTTATCTGAAATTTTAAATTCTGTCATCGTTGAGGAAGAACAAAACGAAAAACTTTATGAATTTATAAAGTCTAGTATTTTACATTTAGAAAACACCTCTAGCTTCGCTAATTTTCACATTGCTTTTCTTTTAAAACTATCATCGTTTTTAGGGTTTTACCCGCATCTTTCAGAAAATAAAAGAGATGTTTACTTTAACCTTAGCGAAGGCTTGTTTCAAGCTTTTGAAAGTCCATATACTTTAAATCTTGAGCTTTCAAATTTATTTTCAAAGTTTTTAGAAAACGATTTTAAAACCGATAAACAATTAAATATTTCCAAAAAACAACGCTCAGAAATCCTCAATATTCTAATGAGTTTCTACGAGTTGCACATTGAAAATTTCAAGACACCAAAATCATTAAGTGTTATTGAGCAAGTCTTTAGTTAGAATTTTTAGGGTACCAATCTAAAAGACTGACTTCAATCTTATCATTCTGAGATTGAACTGTTTCTTTAAATTTATCTACACTAAAAAAATGTGGTTCTTCATCTTTCATACCTCTATAGTGATAAGGTAAAACTTTTTTAGGCTTAAATGATAATACAGCTTCAGCTGCCATTTCTGGTGACATAGTGTAAGGCAAATTCATACACATAAAAGCCAAATCAATATCTGTTAGATTTTTCATTTCAGGAATAGCTTCTGTGTCACCACTGATATAAACTTTATAATTGTCTTTTGAAACAACATAACCGTTTCCACGACCTTTTTCGTGATATTTTAAACGTCCTTCTGTTATATTGTACATTGGAACCCCTTTTAAATTAAATCCGTGAAAATCAAATGAATCTCCATTTGATAGAACTTTGGTTTTATTCTGAAGTTCTTTTGGCATTTTTTCATAAACCGCTTTTGGAGCAACCATTTCAAAAGTTTGAGGCAAACTTTGAAGTGTTTCTACATTAAAGTGATCGCCGTGAATATCTGTTATCAAAACTAAACTCGGCTCAGGTTGATCCTTAAAAGCATCAGCTCCGCCATTCGGATCTACATAAATCACCTCATCAGCCCAATTCATTACAAAAGTGGCGTGTTCAATTGGTGTTATTTCAACAGGAATTTCTTTTTGTGTTTCAGTTTTTTGCTCTGTTTTTGATGCCTTGTTTTCCTCTTTAGGTTCTGATTTACAACTAATAATCAATAAGAGAATAAAAATATTTAAAATGGTTTTCATAGTTTTTATTTTGCATTAAATATAAATAAAATCTTTTAAAAATAAGGAAGAAATTTTTAATATAGCCAAACTCAACAAAATACTTGAGAATAATTATTTTACATGACAAAAAAAGACCCTAAAAAAAGGGCTTAAATCTTATAGCGAGGAGCAGTCCCGAAGCATCGGGAGAACTGCCGTACGCCTCAGGCGTATATGAACCCGACGCTCAGTAAAACAAAAAAAAGCCCTGTAAACACAGAGCTTTTGAATTGTAGCGAGGAGCAGAATCGAACTGCCGACCTCCGGGTTATGAATCCGACGCTCTAACCAACTGAGCTACCTCGCCAGAGGAGCGAAGTTGCTTGTCCCGAGTTATTCGGGAAACTACCTCGCCATTTTGAGTTTGCAAATATAAAATTAT
>JASMTR010000098.1:0-89792 GCA_041694175.1 Bacteroidales bacterium | reverse complement strand
CAGTATTATAAGTTTACTGTCAAAGTACAAATTAAAGAAGTTAGTGAATATGGTGAGTTAGTTATTTCTTATGATGGTATGGCCAAAGTGTTTAAAAAACCTATTTCTGAAATTATAAAACATACCTCAACAACAAATCTTAATAAAGTTGTATATAAAATGAGGTTATTAAAATATCATAAGGAAAAGGAATTTATTGATGATAACACAAAGGCTTTTGCCATTTTGAATAACGATTTACGTAATGCGTTTAAAATTAAACCAGAACCCAAAGATGATTCCAATAAATATATTGGTTATAAACACAAAATAGATAAGTTTATTCAACATTTCATTTTAAGTGAAGAATTTAAGAAAGTTATTCCTGTTAATAATGACGATTACTTACCTGTAGAAATAAATCGAATTGGTGAAGTTGCTGATGAAAGCAATGATTTAGTGTTTCAAAATGGTGTTGGTAGAAATCCCAAAATTGATTTTAAGAATTTAAAGCCTTTAAATCCTTGTCAGTTAGATAATGTGCATTTCTTCTTTATATATCATACAAGTTATGCTAAAGAAGTAGAAACATTGCAAAAATTATTGGAAGATGGTACAAGTTGGTATAAAGGTTTAAATATTTATGCAGGTGTTTTAGCACATTTCGATAATAATGTCAATATAATATTTGATGATTTAGAAAATCCATTACCTCAAATTGCAAAGGGTATAAAAGATTTTAAATCAGACCCTAATATTAATTATGTTGCTATTTATTTAAGTCCTTTTAACAAGCACGAACCCAATCTTGAAAAAAAGTTAGTGTATTACAAGGTTAAAGAACAGCTTTTATATAAAAGAATTATATCTCAAGTAATAGAGTTTGATAGATTTAGAAGAAATCAACATAAGTTCATATACGATTTAACAAACATTTCATTAGCCTTATTAGCAAAATTAGATGGTACACCTTGGCAACTAAATGTCAAACCTAAAAATGAATTAGTTATTGGTGTGGGTGCATTTAAAAATACCGAAGAAAACATTCGATATGTAGCAAGTGCATTTAGTTTTAAAAATAATGGAAGATTTAATGAATTTCATTATTTCAGTAAATCTGATGTTAAACAGTTAGGGGGTGCATTAAGTGATGCTATCTATCAATACGTACCAACAAACCAAATACCTGAAAAAATAGTGATTCACTTTTATAAGGATATGAAGGATGAAGAAATACAACCTGTTTTAGAAATGATGGATAAACTTCAATTGCCTTGTCCTCTTTTTGTTCTTAATATTAATAAAACAAAATCACAAGATATTATTGCTTTTGACCAAAATTGGAATGGTGAGTTAATTCCAATGAGTGGCACATATATAAATATTGGCCCTAAAGGAGAATATAAATATTTACTCTTTAATAATTTGAGGTATAACAATACTGTAAAATACCCAAGTCATTCAAGTTATTCATTTCCAATAAAACTTAAAATATCAAGTCCTACACCAGAGGCTTTAAATGATAGTAAAATGATTAGAAAGCTAATAGAGCAAGTGTATCAATTTAGTAGGCTATATTGGAAATCCTTACGTCAACAAAACGTACCAATAACAATTAAATATCCTGAAATGGTTGCAGAAATAGCACCTCGTTTTGAAAGCAAGGAAATACCACCTTTTGGTCAAGAAACCTTATGGTTTTTATAATCCGAAGCCTTTTTTCTTTGCACAACCATTGCATTAAAAAATTCTTATATTTGCCTTAATGAAATTTTTAGCATTCATATTGTCAATCTATATCTTCACACTAAATTTAGTGCCTTGTGAAGATACAGGTACTTTTGACAATGAAGTTAAAACAGAAATTTCTCAAGATTTAGGTGATAACCACCAACATCAAGATGCAGATTTATGTTCCCCATTTTGTATTTGCCAATGTTGCCATATAAACGCAACTTATTTCAAATTCGCAGAAATAAAATTTGAGTTTAAATACAATTCTTCTCAAGATTTTCTCTACTTAAACGGTATAAAAAAAGATTTTACCACTTCCATTTTACAGCCACCACAGGCATAATTCAGTTTTTTTAAAGGATAATTATATCCTTTTTTGACCAAATCCTGGTTCTCATACTAGATCCTTGGTCCTATTGATAGATTTTGTTAGGCACAAAATTATTATCAAGAATTTTAACTGAATTAAATTTTTATTTATATGATTAATAAGATAATCGCATTTTCCATTAATAATAAATTTATTATTGGACTACTTACCTTAGCGCTGATAGGGACGGGTATTTGGTCCATGATGACCGTCAACCTGGGATCGGTGCCAGATATTACTAACAATCAGGTTCAGGTGATCACCCAGTCGCCAAATCTTGCCACAGAAGATATTGAACAATTTGTAACCTATCCCGTAGAACTTTCGATGGGTAATTTACCTGGAGTTACAGAGATTCGCTCTATTTCACGGTTTGGACTTTCGGTAGTTACTATTGTTTTTAAAGATGATATGGGAACTTATCTCCCTCGTCAACTAGTACAGGAAAAACTTAATGAATTGGGAGAAACCATTCCCGATAAATTTGGAAGTCCTGCTATGGGACCTATTTCAACCGGATTGGGTCAAATTTATGAGTATACCATAAAGCCAAAGGAGGGATACGAAACTGAATATTCTCCCATGGAACTACGAACTATTCAGGACTGGATAATCAAGCGACAACTTACCTTGCTGGAAGGTGTGGTGGAAGTAAATTCTTTTGGAGGCTCCATAAAACAATATGAGGTAGCAATCAATCCTGAGAAATTAAACAGTATGGGTATAAGTATCTCTGAGGTTTATGAGGCGCTGGCCCGAAACAATGTGAATACCGGTGGAGCTTATATTGAGAAAAATAAAATGTCAAATTTTATTAGAGGTGAAGGTTTAATCCGTTCACTGGAGGATATAAGGAAAATTGCTATTACTACCGAAAATTCTATTCCGATAACTATTGGAGATGTTGCGGAAGATGTTCAGTTTGGAAATCAGGTACGCTACGGAGCTTTCACTCAAGACGGAGAGGAAGCCGTAGGCGGGATAATAATGATGTTAAAAGGCGCCAATCCCAATGCCGTAATTCAGGATGTTAAAGATAGGATGGCAGAAGTTGAAAAGTCACTTCCTGAAGGTTTGACCATAGAGCCAATTATTGATCGGAGTGAATTAATAGCACGAACAACCGATACTGTTAAAACAAATTTACTGGAAGGTGCATTGATAGTGATTTTTGCCCTGGTATTGTTATTAGGTAGTCTAAGAGGTGGACTTATTACTGCTACCACTATTCCCTTATCACTGCTTTTTGCTTTTATTTTAATGAAACAATTCAATGTCTGGGCCAATCTAATGAGTTTGGGCGCTATTGACTTTGGAATCATTATAGACGGTGCAGTGATTATCATCGAGGGAACCGTGTATGAAATACAAAAACGGATAAGATCTGGCAAGGTGAAATTCAATCAGGCTAAAATGGATGAAGTAGCCTATGATGCTGGGAGCACGATGATGAGTTCCGCATTTTTTGGACAGATTATAATTCTTATTGTATTCACGCCTATACTTTTTCTTACGGGGGTAGAAGGTAAAATGTTTAAGCCGATGGCGTACACTTTCGGTTTTGCCATGATAGGTGCTATTTTCTTATGCCTTACCTATGTCCCTATGATGTCTGCCCTATTTATGAAACCCATTCAGAATAAAAAGAACTGGTTTGGAAGGTTTGAACGCTGGCTGGAAAGGATAAGTGATAAGATAATTGGTGGAATACAAAGGGTATATATGCCTTTACTGAAAGGGGCATTAAAACTGAAGCTCATTGTTGTAGGTGCTGCTGCTGTTCTACTTGTATTAGCCGGTTTCCTTTTTTCCAGAATGGGAGGAGAATTTGTGCCTCAACTGGATGAAGGGGATATTGCAATGCAGGCTTTAATCAGACCAGGAAGTTCATTAACAGAGTCTATTGAAGTTTCCAAAAAAATAGAAAATATCCTTCTAGAAAATTTTCCTGAAATTAAAACAGCAACAGCAAGAATTGGAGTAGCGGACATCCCAACAGATCCAATGCCGATGGATATAGCAGATATGTACCTGATTCTTGAAAAAGATAAGGATAATTGGACAACCGCTGAAACTAAAGAAGGACTTATAGCGCAAATCAAGGAAAAACTCAATAAAGAACTTACTGGGGTAAACCTTGTGTTTACGCAACCTGTAGAATTAAGGTTCAACGAATTATTAGAGGGGGTTAGAGAAGATATTGCGGTTAAACTATATGGAGAGGACCTGGGGGTGTTGTCGGAAAAGGTACAGGAAATGGCCAGTATTATCCAAACCGTGCCTGGTGCAGGAGACGTAAACGCGGAGCGAACATCAGGCCTCCCACAAATGACCGTTAAATTTAACCGTGATAAAATTGCGCAATATGGACTGGATATCCAAAAAGCCAATGATTACATAAGTACAGCTTTTGCAGGAGGAACAGCCGGAGTCATTTTTGAAGGAGAAAAACGATTCGATTTAGTAGTTCGATTTGATGAGGAACATAGAAAGAATATTGATGATTTGCGTGGTATGTATATCGATCTTCCAGACGGAGCTCAGGTGCCGATAAAAGAAATAGCAAATATCGAATATGTTCCGGGTCCTATGCAAATTTCAAGGGATGACACGTATAGAAGAACCTATGTGGGTGTAAATGCCCGGGGAAGGGATGTAGAGTCAGTCGTTAATGATATTCAGCAAAGATTAGATGAAGAATTGGAACTACCTCCCGGTTATTATATAACTTATGGGGGGGAATTCGAAAACCTTCAGAGTGCCAAAGATCGATTAGTGATTGTTGTACCGATAGCATTATTCCTGATTTTCGTGCTTCTATATTTTGCCTTAAAATCTTTTTCCCAATCTATCATGATCTATATGGCGATACCACTGGCGGCTATTGGAGGAATATTTGCTCTTTGGTTAAGAGATATGGCGTTTAGTATTTCAGCTGGTGTAGGCTTCATTGTATTGTTTGGGGTTGCCGTTTTAAACGGGCTGGTACTTATTAACCGATTTAATTCTTTAAAGGAAGAAGGTGTTACAAGCATAAAGGATAGAATATTTCAAGGGACTAAAGAACGTATTCGCCCCATTATGCTCACGGCTACCACAGATATTTTTGGGTTTTTACCTATGGCATTTTCCACATCAGCCGGTGCAGAAGTTCAACAACCACTTGCTACAGTTGTTATAGGTGGTATGCTTACGGCTACCTTGCTTACGCTGGTGGTTCTTCCTGTCCTTTATACATTTGTAGAGAAGAGACGGGAGAAAAAGGAACAGAACAAGCTTGGTTCTTCCAATTCACGATCTTTAGCTACGATTTTGATAATTGGCTTTGTTTTAGGCGGAACCTTTTCTGTAAATGCACAATCTGATGCAATGTCATCTGAATATTCACAACAGGATTCTTTACAAACTATTAGTTTGCAAGAGGCTAAAGAAATGGCAATCCAAAACTTTCCGCAATTAAAAGCTGCTCAACTTGAAATTGAAAGTGAGGAAGTATTGCGTAAAACCGCCTATGATTTTGGAAATACCCAAATCTTTACAGGAAAAGAAGAAGTAGGAAATGGCTCTGATGGGGTCTATACTCAAATTGGCGTCCAACAGCAAGGCATTGATATTTTTGGAATTGCCCCCCGGTTAAAATTGCAGAAAGAAAGGGTTGCCCTTGCTGAAAGTGCCTTAGAGTTATCTACTATTGAAATTGAACGTGAAGTAAGCAGGGCCTGGGCCTCGGTTTATACAACTAAAAGGACATTCCAGGTTTATAGAAAAATGGATTCAATTTTTGAAGATATTGAAAGGGCTGCAAGAATCAGGTATGAAACAGAGGCCACCTCCAAATTGGAATATCTTGCTACCTCCAACCAGGCGAACGAGGTTAAAATACAGCTGGAACAATCGTACCGAGATTACCTGAAATCAATACAGCGTTTAAACCTATGGTTCGTTAGTGACACAATCTATGATGTACCAGATTTGCCTGTTGAAACTTTAGACGAACCTTTAAACTTTCTGGTAGAGTCGCTTGAAAATCATCCGTTGCTACAGGTTTCGGAACAAAGGATAGATGTTGCCAAAGCGGTTACCAGAGAACGAAAATCTGAATTTTTGCCCAAATTTCAGGGTCAGTACGGTAGGCAGGAAATAGCCGGGCAATCGGGTTTCTTCCAATATCAAATAGGAATTCAAATTCCGCTGTTTTTTGGGCCGGAATTAGGCCGTACACAGGAAGCACAAGTAAATAGACAGATTGCAGAGCAAAACTTTTATCAGGATAAAATCGAACTGGAAACCGCCTATAAAAATATGCGTGAAGACTACATCAAATGGAGAAACTCATGGAATTATTATAGGGATGAAGCACTTCCGCTGGCCAAAGAGCAACAAGATGGATCAGTGCTGGCCTTTAAGGAAGGCGCTATCGATTATGTGACATTTCTCCAAAATATAAGAGATGCCATTAGAATCGAGGTAAATGCCTGGAGTGCTTTTAACGATTATCTCGACAGCCGTTACCAACTGGAATATTACCTTAAGAATTCAAATTAAAAATTAAAATAAGAAAATCGATATGAATACAAGATCAATAAATATTCTAATGCTTGCCTTAACGCTCAGCCTGTTCTTTGGATGTAAAGAAAATCCTGATGCGGGAGAAGACACTTCCCAAGAAACAGAAGCTGCTCATGCCGAAGGCGATGACGGCCACAATGACGACGCAGAAGAAGGCCACAGTGAAGAAGGAGGGGAAAATCACGGTGAAGAAGAAGGTGGGATGCGCGCGGTACATCTTTCAGAGATGAAATTCAATAGTTTAGGGATTAAAGTGGATTCCCTGCCTACCAAAGCTCTTTCTGGCGTAGTGAAAGCCAATGGACAACTGGAAGTGCCGCCTCAATATGAAGCTACCGTTACGGCAATTTTAGGCGGTAATATAACTTCTATAAAAGTTATTGAGGGGGATAAGGTAAATAAAGGTCAGGTACTAGCCTATCTTTCCCACCCAAATTTGACCAGGATGCAGTCTGATTATATTAATGCGTATAGTAGAATGCAATTTTTGGAGAAAGAATTTGATAGACAGAAACGACTGTATGAAGCGGAAGTGGGTTCAGGAAAAACATTTCAACAAACCCAATCAAACTATCAGTCTGTAAAAGGTGAAGTGAAAAGTTATGAATCCCAATTGCGTCAGTTAAACCTAAATGCTTCCCAGGTTAGAAGTGGTAACCTTTACGAATATATCCCAGTAGTAAGCCCTATTGGAGGTTATATAGAAAAAGTTTTGGTGCAAATAGGACAATATGTAGAACCACAGACCGGAATGTTTATGGTGGTTGACAATGAGCATGTTCACGCCGATCTAATGGTTTTCGAAAAAGATATCTATAAAGTAAAAGAAGGTCAAAAAATATCTTTTACACTTGAATCAGTTCCCGGTAGTAATTTAACGGGAACGATATATTCAGTTGGTAAACAATTTGAGCAAAATCCCAAGGCGGTACACGTTCACGCGGAAATAGACAATAAAGAAGATTACCTCATCCCGGGCATGTATATAAACGGGAGAATTTTGACAGAAAAAAAGAAGGTTTCCGCTTTACCGGAAGAAGCAATTATTGAAGAAGAAGGAAACCCTTACATTTTTACCGCGCAAAAACACCAGGAAGATGGTGAAACCGAATGGGAATTCAAGCCTATAGAAATCAGGACAGGGAAGACTGAAGGTGGTTGGGTGGAAATTAAACTTTTGGAACCCCTGCCGGAAGGTACCCAGGTGGCTTACAACGGATCTTATTATTTGATTTCCGAAATGCAAAAAAGCCAAACTTCCCATAGTCATTAAATTAAAAATTTAGATAGATGGGCTCTCTGTAAAATGTTTGTCTTAATTTAAAATCCAGAGAGTCTATCTTTAATAACGAAATACAGTAACAGCAATGAAAGAAATAAAAGCATTTATAAAACCGAAACGAGTTCAAAAAGTAATCGAAGCACTTAGTAATAGTGGTTTTAAGAGTATGACCCTTTCCCAGGGAGAAGGAACGGGGGCATTTAAAGCAAAAGGCGCATCACCTTCTTTAGATTTCCGTGTAACCGACAGTCCGGTGGTAAAGTTAGAACTGGTATGTCAAAATGAAGAAGCCCAATCAGCTATCAATATCATGCTGGAAAACGGGAAAACACCGGATCCAGGTGATGGCATAATTTATCTTTCCGATATTGAAGATGCTTTCCAGATAAAAACCGGGGAATCTTTGAAACGATATGACTCAAATAAGGATGAAAATGAAGGAAGTTGAGAAAATTTTAGAGGCATACGAAGTTCGTCCAACAGCCATGCGTATACTGATCTATAAATTTATGGCTAAAAAAGATCGGGCTGTAACCCTTACCGAAATTGAAAATGCTTTTGGAAAAGCAGATCGGGCTACATTATCTCGAACAATACGCACATTTGAAGCAAAGAATATTGTGCATCAAATAGATGATGGCACAGGTATACCAAAATATGCGCTTTGTGAAAGTAATTGTAGTTGTGAGGTAGAACAGGACTTACACATCCACTTTCATTGCAATAATTGTGATGAAACTGTTTGTTTGACCGATCATAAGATTCCACATATTAACCTGCCAGAGGGATATATGGCAGAAAATGTAAACCTGGTAGTAAAGGGAATATGTGAGAAATGTAGTGGTGTTTAATTTTTGAAGAGGAAGGAAGCATATAAAAAAGAGGTGAAAATGGAACTATATAGTATGGAGATTACCAAAATCAGCTTATGGAAACCGAAAGAAAAAACGATTTAAAAAAGGCAAGAACGCTTCAAATATGGAATGTCATTTATGATACCATTGAAGTAATAGTATCTCTAATTGCAGGAATAACTGCCAATAGTTCTGCTCTTATAGGATGGGCACTGGACAGTACAATAGAAGTGATAAGTGCGGCCACTTTAGGCTGGCGGCTGCACGGCGAGCTCAAGGGCATTGACGAAGAAAAAGTCAAAAAACGCAAGAAGATCACCCTTTATGTAATTGCAGTATCATTTACGTTGGTCTGCATATTCATCTCGTATGATTCAATCACAAAACTCCTTAGTCAGGAAACTGCAAGTTGGAGTACTATGGGATTAATCATTTTAATTATTTCTCTAATTATCAATCCCATTCTTATCTATTTCAAAAGAAAATATGGACATAAGCTGGACAGCCCAGCTTTACTTGCCGATGCCAAGGATACCTTTATCTGCCTATACCAAACCGTAGTTGTTCTTGCCGGTTTACTATTGGTAAACTGGCTGGGCTGGTGGTGGGCAGATCCTGTCTCGGCATTACTTATCGTTCCGTACGCTGCAAAAGAAGGCTATGAAGCCTACAATAAAGCTAAAAATATCAATTATAACACCGCACAAAATGACTGAAATTGAAAAAACATTAAATGACCATAACGTGCGTCCCACCGCAATGCGCATCTTGATTTATAAGTATATGGCCGATAGGGATGCCGCCATCGCCCTGACTGATATTGAGAATGCTTTCGCAAAAGCGGATAGAACCACATTGTACCGAACCCTAAAAACGTTTGAAGAAAAAAACGTGGTGCATCACATAGATGACGGAACTGGAATCTCTAAATACGCACTTTGTGAAGAAGGCTGTAATTGTGAAATAGAACAGGATTTGCATTTACATTTTCATTGCACTAACTGTGACGAAACAGTTTGTTTAACGGAACAAAAAATCCCGCATATCAATTTGCCAGATGGATATTTGGCAGAGGATGTTAATCTCGTGGTTACGGGAATATGCGAAAAATGCAGCAGTAATTTACTTTAATAAACAAACGAACAAATTAGATTGATTTTGAAAAAAAGCACTTTTATAATAACTAAAATGGACTGCCCTTCAGAAGAGCAGATGATTCGGATGAAGTTAGAGTCTTATGCTCAAGTAAAACACTTGGATTTTGATATTCCAAACAGAAAATTGGAAGTATATCACGTGGACGACGTCAAGGCGATAAAAACGTCTATAGCCAGCTTAAAACTTGGGGATTCCTTAGAAGGAACCACAGAAGCCGAACCACCCGTAATGGAAGACCAAATCAAACAAAAAAGAATCCTATGGTGGGTCTTGGGCATCAACTTTGGCTTTTTCGTTATCGAAATGACCACCGGTTGGATTTCTTCTTCGATGGGTCTTGTGGCAGACTCATTAGATATGCTGGCAGATTCCATCGTATATGCATTAAGCCTATTTGCGGTAGGCGGTGCCATTTCAAGAAAAAAGAAGGTTGCGAAATACAGCGGATACTTTCAGATGGCATTGGCAACACTTGGGTTTGCAGAGGTCTTGAGAAGGTTTTTTAGCAATACCGAAACACCCTTGTTTCAATGGATGATTATCGTTTCAATTTTCGCATTGGCAGGTAATTTGATATCGCTCTGGCTCATCAACAAGGCAAAGAGTCAAGAGGCTCATATGCAGGCAAGTGCCATTTTTACATCCAATGATATTATTGTTAATGGTGGTGTTATAGTAGCTGGGGTGCTGGTTTATTTTCTGAATAGTAAATGGCCCGATTTAGTGATTGGCGGCATCGTTTTCACTTTTGTAATGCGCGGTGCATTAAGAATATTGAAATTATCGAAGTAGTTTTTAAAATGATATCAAACTTGATTAGAACATATGAAAAAGAAAAAAATAAACTTACGTGACTTAGAACCAAAAAAACAACAAGGCGAGCACAGTCACGACGATGGCCATAACCATAGCAGCCCTGAAGAAATTTCAAATTTTAGAACCTATCTACCGGCTATTTTCAGCTTTGTGATGTTGATAGCCGGAATCGCTATTGATTACTTTGATGCGTTTCCTTTCTTCAAAGGATGGATTCGCGTAGTATGGTACACGGTAGCCTATATCCCTGTAGGTTTTCCGGTGATAAGAGAAGGCTGGAAAAGTATTAAAAATGGTGATTTTTTTACGGAATTCTTCTTAATGTCCATAGCCACTTTAGGTGCATTTGCCATTGACGAATATCCCGAAGGTGTTGCAGTAATGCTATTTTATGCAGTAGGAGAATTATTTCAAAACGCAGCAGTTAATAGAGCAAAAGGAAATATAAAAGCCTTACTCGATGTAAGACCAAATGAGGCATTGGTTTATCGTGATGGCGATTTTGTTTCAGTCAATCCCGAGACTGTTGAGATTGGTGAAAAGATACAGGTACGTGTAGGCGAAAAAGTTCCACTTGATGGTATTCTGCTGTCTGAAAAGGGTTCTTTTAATACGGCTGCCTTGACAGGCGAAAGCAAGCCTCATACTATTGCTAAAGGCGATAGTGTTTTTGCAGGAAGCATTAACCTTGATGGCGTAATCGAGATTGAAACCACAAAAGAATTTAAAGACAGTTCCATTGCACGAATTCTGGATATGGTACAGAATGCAACCGCCAGAAAATCAAAGACCGAATTGTTCATCAGAAAATTTGCCCGGATTTATACGCCTATCGTTGTATTCCTTGCCATCGGACTTACATTTCTACCTTACTTTTTTGTAGATGATTATGTGTTTAGGGATTGGCTATACCGTGCATTGATATTCCTCGTGATTTCGTGTCCTTGTGCGTTGGTCATTTCGATTCCTCTCGGCTATTTCGGCGGTTTGGGTGCGGCATCGCGCAATGGTATTCTTTTTAAGGGTGCATCCTTTTTAGATGCAATGACCCACGTAAACACGGTCGTAATGGACAAAACAGGAACCGTTACCAAAGGGGTTTTTAAAATCAAGGAAATCAATTCCATTACATTTAAGGAAGCCGAGTTTATGAAATACCTGATGGCAATGGAAGAACAATCCACACATCCTATTGCAAAAGCGATTCTCGAATATAAAGCGGACGGTTCAGATTATGAAGCAACCGATGTATCGGAAGTTGCCGGAAAGGGTTTAAAAGGAACGGTCAACGGAAAAACCGTACTGGTAGGTAACAAAGCTTTGATGACCTCAAACAACATAGAAGTCCCCTCAGAAACAGATGGTATTGTAGAATCAATCGTTATGGTGTCCATAGATGGAACATTTGCAGGTTATGTTACCATTGCAGATGAATTAAAGGATGATGCGCACCAAGCCATTAAACAAATTAGAGATGCAGGGATTTCAAAAATCATAATGCTATCAGGCGACAAAGACTCAATTACACAACAGGTTGCAAAAGAGTTAAACATCGATTGGGCAAAAGGTGGGTTGTTACCCGAAGATAAACTGAATGAAGTCGAAGAGCTCAAAAAGCAACCCGAAACGAAAGTCGCATTTATCGGCGATGGCATAAATGATGCACCTGTTTTAGCAGCAAGTGGTGTAGGTATTGCTATGGGTGGCTTGGGAAGCGATGTCGCCATTGAAACAGCCGATGTTATCATACAGACCGACCAACCGAGTAAGATTGCAAGAGCGATTAAAATTGGTCGTTCAACGCGAAGAATTGTCTGGCAGAATATTGGGCTGGCATTTGGTGTAAAGGTTATTGTCCTCATTCTCGGTGCAGGTGGATTGGCCACGATGTGGGAAGCCGTATTTGCTGATGTAGGAGTAGCATTATTAGCAATTTTAAATGCAGTTAGATTACAACGAATGAGTTGGTAATTGTCCCCACAAAACAAAACCCAGTTTTTTCGTACCTCAAAATCCTCTGTCTTTTGTTTTGTTCCGCTATCCACCGCACTTGTAGTTTTTGGTTGCCAACCCTCACACAGCACATTGCTTATTCTATTTGCGGGTATATTTTAAAAAGTGGTACAATAAAAAAGCAAAGAGCTGTTCCCAACGCGCACACCAAAAACCACCCCAAGCTATGTTTACATAACGGGTAGTTATAATAGCAGCCGCTACACCCACCGCATCACCAAAGCTGTAGTTATAACGCCATTATGTAAAATAGCCGCTTTTCCCACGCTCACATCCGAACTTTTAATAAAAATCCGAACTAAATTGAAACAATAACCATTTGAAATTTTAGATTAAAATGAAGCATATTCGTTATCTCATTCAAGCTGCACAAAACCATCGTTAAGTCCAAGTATTCCTTACCTCAAGTCTTTGTTTGTTTCATTTCGTTAACAAATATAAAAGACCACTTTTCCCCACCACCCAAGTCAGCGGTTATAAAAAAATAGGTTCATAAAATGTAGTAATACGCCATAGCATATTGCTTTTTCTCGTACCTCAAAAAAACAAAAAGCTATTGCCTAAAAGTCCTGTATAAGTAGCTTGTTTAAATGCTGTTTTATCAAACAACTATTTAAAACGCTACCCATACAACCGCTTCAACCAACGCTCAAATTGGTAATAACCTATTTTTTTAAGAGTTTATGCCCCAAAAAGTGGAAATCAATTAACTAAATACAAACCAAGATGTTTACAAAAACAGTTCAAATCACAGAAGTTACAGTAGATGAATTAGCAGATGCGGTAGCAGATAAACTAATGTTTAAAATTGAAAACTACCTTAAAGAATTATCTAAAAAACAAAATGATGAAATCCTAACAAGACAAGAAGTAGCCGATTATTTAAGGATAAGTTTAGTAACAATACATTCCTGGAATAAACACGGCATTTTAAATCCAATTCGTATGGGCAACAGAATTTTTTATAAAAAACAAGACATATTAGATGTTTTAGAACAACAAAAAATACATAAAAAAAGGTAGCAAATATATGTGGCTACCACAGCCAACGCGCAAGGCTATAAAGGTCACGCCCTACGGGTTTTGAAAAAAATCTCCACCCCAATATTATTTAAAAAAGAGGGTAGTATTTTTTCCAAAAACCTTGACAGCCTTATCCACGCCACAAGAACATACGGCTTTCTTTTTTTATTGTTTTTCTTTTAAAAAATTAATGGTGCGAAGCGTAGCGAAGCAATTTTAAATTGGATAGCTATGTCAACTTTTGAACTGAAAACACACCAAATCGGAAGAACCTACTCGCAACCTCATTTTTTTATTTTGAATAAAGGGCAAAACAGCGGAAAGCCCTTAATAAATCCTTGTCCTAATTGTTTTGTGGTATCTACATCAACCGAAGAAGAAAAACAAACCCTTTACCATTTATCAATGATGTTGCAAATAGGCGGTTTTTATGCTTATTATTTAAAAGGCAGTGTTATTCCGTTTATCTCAATAGATGATTGCAGAAACACCTTAAAAAATAGTTACACATCGTTGTTAAATGATGAATTTGAGTTACAAAAGCATATTAATATAGTGTCAGCAATTTGTAAAAAAGAAGCTGAACTTCAAAAAGTAATTTCAAAAATGGCAGATTTAAAAGTGTCATACATACAAAATCTATTTTCTAAAAAGCAAAATCGGGCAACAAAGGGCAACAAAAACCAAATCAATCTATTAGCATAGTATTTGCCATATATTACTTGTGTTGGTTAAAGACCGTACCAAGTCCGTACCAACTTCGAACAAGTATTAATTTTAAATTTTATATACAATGGGTGTTATTTCACAAGGAATCCTGGGCGGTGTATCAGGTAAAGTAGGAAACGTAGTTGGTGCTTCTTGGAAAGGTATTGACTATTTGAGAATTAAGCCTTCAAATGTGGCAAATCCACGAACAGAAGGACAAGTTAACCAAAGAAACAAGTTTACTGTTACTTTGGAGTATCTTCAACCGAATTTAGGTTTTATCAAGAAAGGGTATAAATCTTATGCGGTGCAAAAAACAGAGTTTAATGCAGCAATGTCTTATGTATTGAATAATGCGATTACAGGAGCTGCACCAAACTTTACTGTAGATTATTCTTTAGCTTTATTAAGTAGAGGTAATCTATCTGGAGCATTGAACCCTGCAACAGATTTAGCAACTGCGGGACAAGTAGAATTTACTTGGGATGATAACTCTGCTGAAGGTAATGCAAATGCAACTGATAAAGCAATGATTTTAGTTTACAATCCAAGTAAAAAAGAATCAATGTATATTCTTGATGGTGCTGATAGAACTGTAGGATCTCAAATCATTACAATTCCAAGTACCTATGCAGGTGATACTGTTGAGCTTTTTATGGCATTTATTACTGCTGATGGTAGTATCGTCTCAAACAGCGTTTATTTAGGCTCTGGAACAGCTAATTAACGGTTGATGTTTTTATGTATGAAACCACTCTTTATGAGTGGTTTTTTTATGCTATATTCGTAATTGAATTTATTAATGATTGCCCTTAATTTACCCTTTTTGGGTGTTTTTTGTATCCTATTTGTTGCCCAAATGCTCTAACCCTAATAAATATAAGGTAAGTTACATATTGTATCGGGAAGTAAGCTAGACAGCTTTGCGATTTCGGAAAAACAAAAAACTTTTACCGAGAGTTAAAGCCGATTTGAGATGATTCAAAATAAAATTATTAAATTAAAGATTTGCTGTTTAAATCATCCCAAGAGGCAAAGCCGATTTAAGGTTTTATGAGTCTCAAACCTATTCTATAATAAGCGACTTTTATAACATATCTATATTAAATTACTGTTTAAAACTTATCCTTCAACTGCTCAACAATATCAAAAGCAGCAGGACAAATACTCAGATTTTTTAAAGTCAAATCAGTGATCTGATGAAACTTTTTACGATTAGTATGTGGATACTCGGCACAAGCTTTCGGACGGACTTCATAAATCATACATTTATTATCTTTAAATAAAAAAGGACAAGGCGAAGACTGCAAAACCATATCGCCATCTTCGTCCATTTTAAGGTATTGTTCCTCAAATTGACGCGGCTTGAGTTTTAAAAATTTTGAAATACGTTTAATATCGCGATCTGTAAATAAAGGACTAGTGGTTTTACAACAATTGGCACAATCTAAACAATCAATACGGTCAAAGGTTTCTTCGTGTAGCTCTTGCATTACATAATCTAAATCTTTAGGAGGTCTACGTTTTAGTTTTTTAAATAAAGCTTTATGAGATTGTCGCTCAGCTGCAGCTCTTGAAGGCAATTGCTCAATCTGTTCTTTCATTATCTATTTTTTTAATTTCCAACTTCCAACTACGAACTATAATCAATACATACATTTTTCGGTTCAGTAAAAAAGCGCAAAGCTTCAAAACCGCCTTCACGACCTACGCCAGATTGCTTTGTACCGCCAAAAGGTGTTCTTAAATCTCGGTTGAGCCAAGTGTTTACCCAAACAATTCCAGTTTCTAAAGCTTGACTCATACGCATACTACGATTAAGATTTTGAGTCCATAGGGTAGAAGATAAACCATAAACGCTGTCATTAGCCATTTTCAAAACTTCTTCTTCAGTTTTGAAAGACATCATACTGACCACAGGACCAAATATTTCTTCTTGATTGAGTTGACACTGGTTATCTTGAATTTCAATAACACAGGGGTTTAAATAGTATCCATTTGGAAACTTTTTGACTTTAGCCAAATTACCACCACATAAGACTTTTATCTTCGGGTCTTTTTGGGCTTTATCAATATAGCTTTTAATTTTTTTGAGATGCGGCTCTGAAACTATTGCACCTAAATCAGTATTATCTTCAATAGGATGTCCGATTTTCAAAGCCTTGACTCGCTTTACAAAATCGGATTTAAATTTATCGTATATTTTTTCTTCAACAAAAATACGAGAACCACATAAGCAAATTTGTCCTTGGTTGGCAAAAGAAGATTTCAAAGTTGTACGCATCATTTTTTCATAATCACAATCAGCAAAAATGATATTCGGGTTTTTACCACCGAGTTCCAATGATAATTTTTTAAACATTGGCGCTGCTGTTCTTGCTATGTTTTCACCCGTTTTCGTTCCACCGGTGAAAGAAATCGCTTTAATTTTAGGATGCTCCACAATGGCTTGTCCAGCTTCAGGCCCTAACCCGTGAACCATGTTCAAAACACCTTTTGGTAAACCTGCTTTTTCACAAAGTTCACAAAGTAAATAAGCCGTCATAGGCGTAACTTCGCTCGGTTTTGCAATCACAGCATTTCCAGAGGCCAATGCAGGAGCAATTTTCCAAGTTAACAAGTACAAAGGCAAATTCCAAGGCGAAATACAGCCTACCACGCCAAGTGCTTTTCGCAAAGTATAATTGATTGTGTTTTTGCCCTGACTTTCGTGACTTTCACTGTAAAACTGAGTTAAGGCGTGAGCAAAAAATCTAAAGTTAGCCGAAGCACGCGGAATATCTACAGATTTTGCCAAATGCAAAGGTTTACCATTATCATTCGATTCTGCCAAAGCCAATTGCTCAAGATTTTCATCAATCAAATCCGCAATCCGCATTAATATTTTAGAGCGAACTTCTAAAGTAGTATCTGACCAATTTTTAAAAGCAATTTCAGCTTTGTCGACAGCAAAATCTATATCGGCAGTATTGCTTCGAGGTATTTTACTATAAACTTCACCTGAGGCAGGATTGATATTTTCCAAAAAGACTTTTGAATATGCAGGCAAAAATTCGCCATCAATGTAATTTAATATTGTCTTCATAAAATTTAAAATTACAAAGACTTTTTATATAAAGCACTAAAATACATTCAAAAATAATTTGGGGCTTCCACTGACGAACGCAAAGCGTTGTCAGCGTCAGGCTTTCGGCAGTCGCTTTCCCACGCTTGCAGCGTGGCAAGAGCTCCAACAAATGCCTCAATCCTTAAGCCAAGATACTAACTAAAAATCACGCATCACCTAACTTAGGATAATCCGTGTAGCCTTTAGCGCCAGCAACATAAAATGTATCTTCATCCCATTCAGCCAATTCAGCATTTTTCGCAAATCGTGTAGGCAAATCAGGATTAGAAATAAAAGGTTTGCCATAAGCTACCATATCAGCATCGCCTTTATCAATAACATCGTTACCGCTTTTTTGGTCAAACCCAGCATTAATCATCAAATTACCATTATATAAAGGTCTAAAGTGTTGAGCTATATTTTCAACTAAAAATGGTTTGTCACTGACATCATTAAAAGGTTCTGAAAGATGAAGATAAGCCAAATCGTAATCATTTAAGCGCTTAACGATATATTCAAATGTAGGAATGGTTTCCTTATCGGCTTCCATACCAAAAATACCGTGTAAAGATGGATTGAGTCTAACACCTATTTGGTTTTCAGGCCAAAACACTTTAACAGCTTCTAAAACTTCAAATAAAAATCTCGTACGGTTTTCTCGACTTCCTCCAAATTTATCTTCACGCTTGTTTGAAGTTTGGTTAAAAAATTGATGAAATAGATAACCATTAGAAGCGTGAATTTCTATCCCATCAAAACCAGCATCTACAGCATTTTTAGACGCGCGTTTAAACTCCTGAATGGTTTCTAAAACCTCTTCTGTAGTCATAGCTCTTGGTGTAACCGTGTCTTTAAAACCTTCAGGCGTGTAAGACTGTGCGTGCGGATTAATTGCACTCGGTGCTATGGGTTTTTCGCCATTGTGAAAATCAGGATGAGAAATTCTTCCAACATGCCATAACTGAATAAAAATTTTACCTCCTTCTTCGTGTACTGCTTCAGTTACTTTTTTCCAGCCTTCAACCTGTTCTTGCTTATAAATATTAGCTGCATTGATATAACCCTTAGCCCGTTCAGATACTTGAGAGCCTTCAGTAATAATGAGACCAGCTTCTGCACGTTGTGTATAATATTTTACATGTAAATCGGTTGGTGCTTCATGTTCATTGTCAGCACGATTTCTGGTCATTGGCGCCATAATAACACGGTTTTTTAATTTTAATTCGCCGATTCTTATGGGTTGTAGTAAAGCTTGATTATTTGACATCTAATGTTTTTTTTAAATTTACAGCGAAACTAAGTATTTCTACTATTGAGTAGGGTTAAAGCTTCGCTAAAAAACATTAAGTTAAGCATAAAAAAAATTGATTGTTCACTTCACCAACACTATTCAACGCATTGACGTTTAAAAAAAATATCGTCATTGCGAGCCTGACTATTGGAAGGCGTGGCAGTCTGTCGAATTTACGATGTGATTAGCAAGATATTCAGCATCTTTTTTAATGCCACCTAAGGTTGCTGAGCCTCTGGTATGAAGCCATGGAAGTCCAATAAAGAATAAGCCTTTGGTGTTGCTTACGCCTCGATGATGAACAGGATAACCTTCTTTGTCTAATTCAACACCTTCAATCCAACTAAAATTTGGACGATAGCCTGTTGCCCAAACAATGTTTTTAATACCATTTATAGATTGTTTTTCTGTTATAATCGTTTCATTTTCAGCATCGATAGTTTTTCCTACGGGAATGACATTTTTTCTGTTTAAAATCCCTTTGACATCTACGCCAATCACGGGTTGTTTAGATTGACTAATAAATTTGCCTAACCAATGATGCTTGTGAATGCTCAGGTAACCCGTTTTACAAAACCACCACCATAGAGTTTTGCCAAGTATTTCTTGAGGTAATGTTTTGACATTGGTTTGACCCGAAAAATAAGTTTTTTGGCCAGTTTGTGAGATTTCATCCAAAATTTGAAATCCTGAATCACCAGCACCAACCACCAAACAATCGCCATCTTGAAGTTGATCAGGATTTTTATAATAATTGCTGTGCCACTGTTTGATAGTATCACTTATTTTTTTGTGAAATGGTGGAGTATAAGGAATATGAAATGGTCCTGTAGCTAAAATCACGTTATGGCAAACAAAGTTTTTATCTTCATACTCTAAAACAAATAAACCATCATTTTTATAGATGTTTGTGATTAAAGTGTTGAGTTGAACAGGGATTTCAAAGGTATCAACGTAGGTTTTAAAATAATCAGCAACTTCGTATTTGTTGGGATAATGCCCTTTTGGAGCGGGAAAATCAAGACCTTGTAAATGGTTGAACTCTGTTGTCGTAAACAATTTTAAAGAATCCCATCGGTTGAGCCAAGACGCTCCAATTTCTTCTTCTTTGTCTAAGACTATGTAATTGGCTTTCATTTGCTTCAGCTCATAAGCCATAGACAAACCTGCTTGTGCTGCACCAACTATAATAAAATCATAAACCATAACATCATTTCTTTTGCAAAGATGATAATAAGATGTTTAATATTAAAATCTGACTAACAAGCAAATACATTAGTTTTGTGTTTTAACATTTTTTTATTTGTTATTATCAAAAATAAATATTTATGTTTGTGGTCGATTTGTGAGTAATTGCAAATTTTTATAAAGAATGAGGTTAGAGACTGGCTCTATGATCCTCTGGCAACCCACTTTAAGTTTCGAAAATTCGAAATTGGAAAATTGGTGCCAATTCCAGATTTGGAAATGATAGTGTTTTCAAAAAATATAAAAAATAAAAGCGATGAAATGTTTTTTTAATCACAATCTAGTATTACCACTTCAAGTAGAAGACTCTACTACTTTTAAAATCTTTCTTACTGCATATTGTTGTTGTCGCCGAATGTGTTGCTAGTAACAACGTATCCGATAACATCTCCTATTGATTAATTTTAATTAATCAATCTAAAATTTTCATTATTTTTTTTAAATCAAATTATTATGTCATTAAATAATATAAATCTGTTATTCACAAAAAATCATCTTGAGTCAGTTAGCTCAAAATTATCATTATATAATCAAATAAACTTTTTAACTCTTAGGCTTATGAAATCTACAATCACAATTTTGCTATTATTATTTACTTCTTTTGTATGGGCTCAACAAGAAATTAAGGGAGTAGTTTACGATGAAAATAACCTTCCAGTTCCAGGTGTTAATGTTTTAGTAAAGAATTCAGAAAAGGGAACAGTTACAAATTTTGATGGTAGATTTAGTATTCTACTCCCATCAGGCTCTAATATATTAGTATTTTCTTACTTGGGCTACAAGACTCAAGAATTAGAAGTGACTTCTTCTGAAATTGAGGTTTTTCTTCAATCCTCAAATGAATCTTTACAAGAAATCACACTCACTGGATCTAGAAACCCTAACCGAAGTATAATTAATTCCCCTGTACCAGTTGATATTATAAAGCTTGATGAAATTAAAGCACTTCAGCCGCTAACTAATATCAACGATATCTTAAATTACTTGGCACCATCTTTTAATAACAACAGGCAGTCTTCTTCTGACGGAACGGAGCATATAGATCCGGCATCATTACGAGGTTTAGGACCAGATCAGGTCTTGGTTCTAGTTAATGGTAAAAGGCGACACACCACTTCTTTAGTTAATTATCAAAGTACGTTTGGAAACGGCTCTGTAGGAACAGATTTAAGTGCAATACCTGCTGCTGCTGTAGATAGAATAGAGATTTTGCGTGATGGCGCGTCTGCGCTTTACGGTTCGGATGCTATTGCAGGTGTTATTAATATTATATTGAAAAAAAACTCAGGTTTACAGGTAAACTCTTCTTATGGTCAAACTTCAAGGTCTGATGGAGAAACAATAGATGTTAATGTAAACTATGGTCAATCTTTAGGTAAAGATGGTGGATTTATTAATTTAACTTTTGGTTTTAATGATAGACAAAAGACCACTCGTACACAAAACCATAACTTAATAATTTTTGATCAATCAGAATTTGGGAACTTTTTTGCCTATGACTTTAGTAATCCCAATGCAAGAGATATAGATAATCAATTATTAGCAGAAAATGGTTTAGAAAGAGACGACTTTAACTTTCAAGTTGGTGATGCAGCTATACAAAATGTTCAAGGCTTTTTAAATCTTTCTTTACCCACGGGAGAAAATTCAGAATTATACGCTTTTGGAGGAGTTAGCTTTAGAGACGGTGAAGGTTTTGGTTTTAGACGATTGCCTAGTGAAGTTGATAATGTGGTACCTGAATTGTTCCCTTTTGGTTTTCAACCTTCATTGATATCAGATATTAGTGATGAGTCTCTAGCTGTAGGCTATCGCTTTCAACTCTTAGGCTGGAATTTTGATTTCTCAAATACTTTAGGTGAAAATATATTTAATTACACAGTTGAAAACTCAAACAATGCATCCTTAGGTGTTAACAGTCCAACAGTTTTTGATGCTGGTGGTCACGAATTTTTTCAAAACACAGTGAATCTAGATTCAAGGAAATTTTATCCTGAAATACTAGAAGGACTAAACTTAGCAGCTGGTGTAGAGTTAAGATATGAAAATTATCAAATTAAAGCAGGTGAAGAAGCATCTTACATTAATGGTGGTGCTCAATCTTTTCCTGGTTTTTCGCCTTTAAATGAAGTTGACGAAGACCGTACAAGTTGGTCTTTTTATACAGATCTCGAGGCTAATCTAACTGATAATTGGAGTATAGGTCTTGCTGGAAGATATGAGGATTACAGTGATTTTGGAGAAAGTTTTAATGGCAAATTTACAAGTCGTTACGAGCTAAACTCTTCCTTAGCTCTTAGAGGAAATATCAATACAGGCTTTAGAGCACCTTCACTACATCAGAGATTTTTTAATAATATAGCTACAGACATTGTTGATGGCGAATTATTAAATACAGGTATCTTTAGAAACGATAGTGAATTGGCTCAACAACTAGGTATTCCTGAATTAAAAGAAGAAACTTCTGTGAGTTATAGTATTGGTTTTACTTATAAACCTTTAAAAAACTTAAGCATAACGGCAGATGCCTACAATATTGAAATTGATGATAGAGTTATTCTTACGGGTAGTCTTGGTAATGATCCATTTGGTGATCCTGTTCCCGAGTTAAGAGATTTATTTGGTCAATTTGGAGCATCAACAGGACGTTTTTTTACAAATGCAGTAGATACAGAAACTAAAGGAGTTGATGTAGTTATTGATTATTCTACGTCTTTAGGAAATGGAAAATTATTAGCTAATCTTTTATACAATTTTACTGAAACACGTGTTGACGGTGGTATAAATGATTTACCAGATGCTTTTGTAGGTCAAGAAGATGTTTATTTTGGACCACAAGAAGAGAGCCTTATTGAAACAAATATCCCTAAACAAAAAGTAATTTTAGGTCTTAATTATCAAATCAATAAATATAGTTTCTTACTTAGAAATACTTATTTTGGCGAAGTGACTAGAAATGGATTTCCATTTGGAGCTGCTCAGGAACACGACCCGAAAGTTGTAACAGATATATCGGCAAGTGTTTCACTAACTGATAATTTACAACTTACCGTTGGTTCAAATAATATTTTTGATGTTTTTCCTGATCTTCAAGATTATGATAATAGCTTTTTTGGTGTTTTTAAATATGCTCCAGTACAAATGGGAACTACAGGAGCTTACTATTTTACGCGTTTAACTTATAAATTATAGATGATATTATATACTTTTGGCTATAATTGAATATGGCTAAGATAAAAACAAAAATTGGTTGGAAAACAGCCGCTGGCTTGGTCATTGCTAATATGATTGGAACAGGTGTTTTTACAAGTTTAGGCTATCAATTGGTCGACATTAAAGGTACACCTACAATTATTTTACTTTGGCTACTTGGTGGAGGAATGGCAATTATTGGAGCCTTGTCCTATGCCGAGTTAGGTACTCATTTTAAAATATCAGGCGGAGATTACGTTTTTTTATCTCGAATCATACATCCTTCTGTTGGATATTTATACGCTTGGACTTCACTTGTTGTAGGGTTTTCGGCTCCTATAGCTATTGCGGCAAAAGCTATGGTTGGGTATTTGTCACCTTATTTAACTGAATTTAATGGTAATGTATTTGCTGCAATTTTAATAATAATAGTGACTTTGATGCACTCGTTTTCCCTTCGTCAAAGCGGTAAATTCCAAAATATATTTACCTTTATAAAAGTTATATTTGCCTTGGGTTTAATAACTATCGGTATTTGGTTTTTACCCTTTGAAAACAATGCTTTTAATTTTAGTAAATCATTACCGGATGAAATCATTAAGCCTGGCTTTGCTGTATCATTAATTTATGTGTTTTACGCCTATACAGGTTGGAATGCAGCCGCTTATATCACAGGGGAAATTAGAAAGCCTTCTAAAAATTTGCCAAAAGCATTAATAGTAGGAAGTTTGTTTGTGACAGCTGTTTACTTAACATTGCAGTTGGTTTTTTTGAAACACGCAACAGTTGACCAATTAATAGGAAAAGTAGAAATAGCTAATATTGCTTTTTCGAATATTTTTGGCGAATCGGCTTATAAATGGATGAGCATATTAATTTCTGTTCAACTCATAGGCACAATTAGTGGTTATGCTTGGATTGGTCCTAGAGTTACCCAAGCTATGGCTAAAGATTTTAGAAATTGGAGCGCTCTACAAAAAACAAATACTAAAGGAATACCAATCAGAGCTTTATGGCTCAATACAGGTATAAGTCTAATCTTAATGCTAACAGGCTCTTTTGAGCAAATTATGCTCTATGCTGGTTTTGTACTTCAGCTTATGGGAACGCTTACTGTTGGAGCTTTACTCTTTGTTAAACCAATATCAGGTCAATTTAAAAGTCCATTGAAACCTTATCTTCAAATTATTTATTTACTTTTTAGCACTTGGATATTAACTTTCACCTTTATAGAGAGGCCAATTGAAAGTCTTGCAGGTTTTGGCATTTTGGCGGTAGGTTTAATATTTTATTTTTTTGATAAAATAAAAATTAAAGTCTAAAAAAAACTAACAACAAGACTGGTCCTGTTGAATCGGCGGACAAGGTTGTGTGCCATAACTGCAATAAACACAACAGTCGTTGTCTTTGGGTTTCAAAATTTCATTGCAATTTTCACATTTATAGAAAAACTCACACGCATTTTCTGGCATAGTTTCTTCTTTTTGATGTCCACATTTTGGACAAGTGATGGTTGAGGATAAGGTGATTTTCATTGTTATTTTTTTTTTGATTTAAACCATATATACCATATCAGAGCTTGCTGATGGATAAGAGAACAACATGGTTTTTATATCTATAGATTTAAGTTGAGTATTCATTGCCATTGCAAACAAATTAATGACTTCTTCAGCATGTGGACCGATGATATGAGCACCTAAAATTGTGTCATTCTTTTTATCAATAATTGTCTTAAAAGCGTAAGTTTTTTCGTTAAGGCGTTTAGCTGTAAACCAATCTGATACAGTGTTTTGTTTCACCTTGTATTGATAACCTTTTGAATTAGCCTCTTCTTCAGTTAGACCAACAGAGGCCATTGTAGGAAGAGTAAAAACTACAGTAGGAATAGCATTATAATCTGCTTGTTTTTTATTTTCATTTAAAATATTAGAAGCCACAATGTGTCCTTCCATTACAGCTACAGGAGTTAAGGGTAATCCTTTTGTATCAGCTACATCACCAGCGGCATAAATATTAGTATTACTAATACTTTGAAGATAGTCATTAACTAGAATACCTTGCTTACTTAATTTTATATTTGCTTTTTCAATATCTAAATCGAAAATTGCAGGTGTCCTTCCGGCTGAATTAATAACTTTATCAACCACCCAATATTTAGATTCATGTTTGTTTTGGCCCGTTACTTTAAATCCTTTTTTAGTTTTTTCTATTTCAGTTACATTAGTATCTAAGATTAATTCAATATTAAGTTCTTTTGTGGCTTTTACCAGTTTTTCTACAATAAACTCTTCAAAATTTTTTAAAGGTCTAGGACCACGATGAACAATAGTGACTTGACAGCCGTATCTTGCAGCCATATGCGCAAACTCAAAAGCAATATATCCACCTCCTATAAAAAGTAAGGAATTAGGCAAATCGATAAAATTTAAAAAGTCGGTGCTGGTTAAAGCAAAATCACTCCCAGGTATGTTTAGTTGCTTCGGCTTTGAACCTGTTGCAATTACAATTTTATTAGCTTCAATGGTTTCTTCACCTACTTTTAATTGGTTAGGGGACAAAAACTTGGCTGAGTCATGAAATGTGTCGATATTATTTTTTCTGTAGCCTTTCTCGATTTTGACAGGCATTTGATTTACAAATTCATGTTTTAGTTGCATTGCATTTTTCCAACTGATTCTTGGTATAGATGAAATATTTTTATTGTTCAGGTTTTGAGAAAGATGAGAAACTTCAGTTGCACTGAGTAGTATTTTTTTTGGATCACAACCTCGTAAAGCACATGTGCCGCCGTAAGGTAATTCATCAGTAACGCCTACACTTAAGCCTTTCGATGCACAACGGTTTGCAATATTAACGCCTGCCATACCAGAGCCTATAATAAAAACATCATAATGTTTCATGATTCGTAAAAATTTGGAATTTATTTAATAGCTACAACTTTATATCCAGTATTATTAATAGTTTCTTTAATTGTTTCGATATCGACCTTAGATTGGTCAAATTCCACAACAGCTTTTGCATTTTCAAAACTTGCTTTTACTTTAATGATACCTGGTAGTTTGTTGACATCAGCTTCTACGTGAGCTGCACAGCCGTTACAAGTCATACCTTTAATATCAAAATTTACGGATTGAATATTTATGTCTTTAACTATAACAATTTCTTTATTGGGCTCAGAAGGAAAAAAGACAGATGTATAATAAGGAAAGGCAATTGACAAAGCTGCAAAAAGCGTAATGCCAATCAAAAAACCTTTGGTTTGATACCACTTTGGTTTAGCATCGACGGCACAACATTCATCTGCTTTTTTAGGTCTTAATTGAGAATACCAAGCATATCCAATAGCAATGATGGCAATAACAATGAAATAAGGCCGATAAGTTTCCATCCAAGATAAACTTCCAGCTATTCCACCAATACCAGCTAAAGCTGCTATTACAGGTGGAATACAACAAGACGATGCGGCTAAAGCTGCTATGATACCTGTTGTTTTTGCTTGATTTGATTTTGTATTTTGACTCATACTAACTCTTTATTTGAAGAATTTTTAATTTGTTTAAAAAGAGGCTGAAGAATTTCTAATTGCTCAGTTTTAATTGCATAAAAAATAGTTTGACTTTCTCTGCGACCTTGAATAACATTTCTGTCTTTAAGCTTTCGCAGATGTTGAGAAATTGCGGGAACACTCATATTTAGTATATCTGACAAGTCACATGGGCAAAGTTCGCCTTCTTCTTCTAAAAGATAAAGAATTTTTAGTCGCACTTCATTTCCGGCAAGGGCTAATAACTGACTTAATTTTTCAAATGAATTTCCATTATTAATAATGTTTTTACGGCAACTGTCAATTTGAACTTTATCGGCATAAGCCCTAATACAGGTTTGATTTTGATCCATCGTTAATAAATTTATACAAATATATTAAATAAATTATTATTTAAGCAAATACTTAAATAATAGTGCAAAGTTATTTTCCGAATTTAAATTTTGAATAAAGATTATTTAAGGTATTCTGCCATTTCTTCTTGAAGCCCTTTAGCCTTAAACTCTGCTGCTTGTTTAAAATCTATACCATTAGAAGCATAAATAATGCCGCGAGAAGAATTGACCAGTAAGCCGCAATCTTTAGATAAACCGAATTGGCAAACCTCTTTTAAAGTTCCTCCTTGCGCACCAACACCTGGAACCAACAAAAATGAATGAGGAACAACCTGTCTAATCTCTTTAAAATATTCAGCTTTTGTCGCACCAACAACATACATCAAGTTCTCCGAATTTTTCCAAGTTTGAGAAGTTTTGAGCACTGTTTGATAGAGTGGAGCTTTGTTGTCTAAAGTTTGGGTTTGAAAATCAAATGCACCTTCATTTGAAGTCAAGGCTAAAAGTATGGTATGTTTATTTTTGTAAGCTAAAAATGGTTCTACGGAATCTTTACCCATATAAGGTGCCACGGTAATGGCATCAAAGTTAAGTTCATCAAAAAAAGCTTGAGCATATTTTGAAGCGGTGTTGCCAATATCACCTCGTTTGGCATCAGCAATAGTAAATACTTCGGGATACTGATTGTTGAGGTAATCAATAGTTTGTTTTAAAGCTTTCCAGCCCTTAAGGCCTAAGGCTTCATAAAACGCAATATTAGGTTTATAGGCTACTGCATATTTAGCAGTCGCATCTATGATTTGACGGTTAAACTCAAATATGGGATTGGGTTGTTGGTGAAGGTGTTCAGGAATTTTAGCTAAGTCGGTGTCTAAACCTACACAGAGAAAACTCTGCTTAATTTTTATTTGTTGGATGAGTTTTGAAATATCCATAATAAATATTAGATAGAATCAGACATTCTTGCCAATTTTTCAGTGTTGTCTACCAGTTTAAGTTCATCAATGATTTTTTGAATGTCACCATTGATGATATTATCTAAATCGTAAAGGGTTAGATTAATACGATGGTCAGTTACACGACTTTGCGGATAATTGTAGGTTCTAATTTTAGCACTTCTGTCGCCACTGGTTACCATATTGCCACGTTTTTCTGCGTCTTCAGCTTGCTTTTTGGCGAGTTCTATTTCGTAAAGTCTTGAACGTAATACTCTAAAGGCTTTTTCTTTGTTTTTGTGTTGTGATTTTTGGTCTTGACATTGAGCTACAATACCAGTAGGTTCGTGAGTTAAACGTACCGCCGAATAGGTAGTGTTAACCGACTGACCACCAGGACCTGATGAACAGAAATAATCAATTCTAACATCATTTGGGTCAACTTCCACATCAAATTCTTCTGCTTCAGGGAACACCATCACCGTTGCTGCGCTGGTGTGCACTCGGCCTTGGGTTTCGGTTTGTGGCACACGTTGAACACGGTGAACACCAGCTTCATATTTTAAAGTGCCGTACACATTTTCTCCGCTGACTTCAAATTGAATTTCTTTGAAACCGCCATTGGTACCTTCGCTATAATCTACAGTACTAACTTTCCAGCCTTTAGACTCGCAATATCTGGTCAACATTTTATAAATGTCACCTGCAAAAATGCTTGCCTCATCGCCGCCTGTTCCTGCTCTGACTTCAACCACCGCATTTTTCTCATCTTCAGGATCTTTAGGGATGAGCATAAAACGGACTTTTTCTTCTAATTTTTCTAAAGCTGATTCAGACTCTTCGAGTTGCATTTTTGCCATTTCTACCATTTCATTGTCATCGCCATCAGCTATGATTTGTTTGGCTTCTTCTACATTATTTTTAAGTTCAATATATTTATCTCGCTCTTCATTGATGTCTTTTAGTTCTTTGTATTCTTTGGTTAATTCTACATAACGCTTTCGATCACTAATAACGTCTGGTTGAATGATTAAATCACTAACCTCGTCAAAGCGCTGCTTAAGTATATTGAGTTTATCTAACATAGATTTATTTAATAGTTTGCAAATTTACGAAAGTTAAGCCTAAATTTGTAGTGAGATAAATATAATTAAAGTTCAAGAGTCACACCAATACCAAGTTGCTGTTTCCATTGGATTCGTGGGCCACCTTCTACAAAACTGCCGTCTTCTTGTTCTAATCTTACTTTTACATCGTCGTCATATCTTAGGTGTGAACCAAAATTAGCTTTTAAAAAACTATTTATTTTAAAATCAAAATTGATTTCCCAATCTACGTCTATATTGCCAAAATTGTTGATGTAGTCAGTATAAAGACTGAGCTTGTGTTTCATATTGACATTTTCAAATACTTCTTTTTCGTATTCATTATTGATTAAAATACCACTTTCCATTCTCACTTTTTCGCCTTCTTTTATGATATTTCCGTTTTCATCTCTTATGGCTTCATCAACACCAAAAGCACCATCATTAGCTAAGTTTTGATTTAAAACGAAAGTAGATTTCAGAGTCATAGGCGAGAGATACATATAAAAGTTTTGTTTTTTAATTTTATGTTCAACACCAAGTCCCATAAACAGATATCCTGGCGCCATAAATTGAGAAATGATCTCGTCTGTATTTGGAAAATTAAAACCATTAAAAAACTGAGTATTAAAATTGACTTTACCTAAATAATACCAGTTTGAATTCTTTTTAAAACTAAAACCTGCTTTAGAATTGATTTCTAAATGATCTTCTGTTTTTCTAATATCCTGATCACTTTGTTTGTTTGCGCCAACCCTTATAATCAATTGATTGTCCCACTTAAATTTTTTGTCTTTGTAATTTCTTTCAATTTCAACACCAATAAGTCCTGAAACTGAGTTTGCACCACCGCCATTCCAATTGGTAAATGAAACTTCACTGGCTTGAAGGCTAAATTTATTGATTTCACGCCAAAATATTGGCATATCAATTCGTCTGATCAGTTCACTTTCGTTCAATTCAAGTTGACCAAAACTGTGCATTTTTTTGGCTTCAAAAGAGTTTAAAAAAACCTTTGGAATTTTTGTTGAAGGGATTTGAGCATTCGCTAAAGGAATACCGCTTATACAAAATAGTAAAAGATAAATTTTTAACTTCATCTATAAAATAAAGAAAATTATTTAATATTTAAAGTTGCCAACTTCTGATGAAATATGCAACTCTGTGTTTTCTGAAGGCTCAACACGACCAATAACTTTTGCGTCTACTCCAAATGATTTTGAAATATTAATGATACTTTGAGCATTATCAGGATGCGTATATATTTCAAGGCGATGTCCCATATTAAACACTTGATACATTTCTCTCCAGTCAGTTTGACTTTCGCTTTGTATAAGTCGAAATAACGGGGGAATATCAAACATATTATCTTTAACAATCTTTAGATTTTCTACAAAATGAAGTATTTTGGTTTGCGCACCGCCGCTACAATGCACCATACCGTGAATGGCTTGTCGAGGAAGTTCATTAAAAATAGATTTAACAATCGGCGCGTAAGTACGAGTAGGAGAGAGGATGAGTTTGCCGATGTCAAGGTTTAAATCTTTATGGGAGTTAGTAAGTTTTTGACTTCCTGAGTAAACTAAATTTTTAGGTACAAGATCATCAAAACTTTCAGGATATTTTCTAGCTAAATACTTGTGGAAAACATCGTGCCTGGCTGAAGTCAATCCATTGCTTCCCATTCCTGAGTTGTATTCACTTTCATAACTGGCCTGACCAAAAGAAGATAAGCCTACAATGCAATCACCAGCTTGAATATTGGCGTTGTTAATCACATCTTCACGCTTCATTCTTGCTGTAACAGTAGAATCAACAATAATGGTTCTGACTAAGTCCCCAACATCTGCTGTTTCGCCACCTGTTGTAATGATATTTACACCGTGTTTCTTAAGTTCTTTGGCAATTTGCTCTGTGCCATTTATAATTTCGGCAATGACTTCACCTGGAATTAAATTTTTATTTCTTCCAATAGTAGAAGACAGTAAAATGTTATCTGTCGCCCCGACACAAAGCAAGTCGTCTATATTCATAATGATGGCATCTTGAGCAATACCTTTCCAAACTGATATGTCACCAGTTTCTTTCCAATACATATAGGCTAATGAAGACTTTGTGCCAGCGCCATCGGCGTGCATAACAATACAATGTTTATCACTTCCTGTTAAATAATCAGGTATAATTTTACAAAAGGCTTTTGGGAATAACCCCTTATCAATGTTTTTGATAGCATTATGAACATCTTCTTTTTGATGTGACACTCCACGATTGGCATATCTGTTTTGGCTTTCTTTATTCATATTGGCAAAAATAAGAATACTTTAGGGATTAAAATTTAATCATAAAAAAAACCGCATTATAAATTTATAATGCGGTTTTCTTGTAAGATAATAAAGAAGAATTACTTTAATTTACCTGTAACATCATCAGCAGCATTTTCGGCAGACTTTTTGACATCTTCAGCGGCGTTCTTTGTGCCTTCAACGGCATCGTTAGCAGCACCTTTAACATCTTCAACTGCTTTGTCAGCAGCATCTTTGACGTTTTCTGCAGATTCTTCAGCAGCGTCTTCAACTTCGTCTGCAGTTTCTTCAACAGCGTCTTCAACTTCTTCTACTGTTTCTTCTGTTGCGTTTTCAACATCTTGAGCAGTTTCTTCAACTTGCTCTTCAGCGTTTTCTTTTTTTTCTGGCTTGCAACTTGTTATGCTTATAGCAAAAAAGGCAAGCATGGCGAGTGATAAAATTGTTTGTTTCATAATAGTTTGTTTTGGTGCAATATTAACTTAAAATTTTAATATTTTAAAATAATTTTAAAAATTCTATTGTAATGATTCAAAATCCATCCAAAAATCAGGATATGATTTAGATACAACCTCAGGATTTTCAATTTTAAGTGCTGTTTTTGTACATAAAGGAGCAAAAGCCATTGCCATTCTGTGGTCGTTATAGGTTTTAACTGTTTGGTTAGATAATATTTTATGAGATGGTGTCATTTTTAGACTTTCATCGTCTATCTGAACCTGAGCTCCAAATTTTTCTAATTCATTTTTTAAGGCAACCAACCTGTCAGTCTCTTTAATTTTCAGGGTATGCAAACCCGTTAAATGGCATGGAATTTTTAAACCTAAACAACTAACCGTAATAGTTTGGGCTAAATCTGGCGTATGATTAAGGTTTTTCTGGTAAAACTGTATAGTGTTATTTTGAATATTTTCTAAAATAATGACATCTTTTTCAAAAGTGGTTTGAACGCCTAATTCTTTATATAACTCAGAAAGGGATGAGTCACCTTGCAAACTTTTATTTTTATAAATACTTAACTTAAGCTTTAATGATGGTGAAAGCGCAACTAAACTATAAAAATATGAAGCCGAGCTCCAATCTGATTCAACTTTAAAAGTTTGTGCTTTGAAATTATTTTGAGGCTTAATATCAATAGACTGCTGTTTAAAATTAACTTCAAAACCAAGACTTTGCATCATTTTTTGAGTCATTTTTAGATAGGGGAGAGACGTGATTTTTGAAGTGAAATTAATTTTTAAACCATTTTTGAGTTTTGGTGCAACTAACATTAAGGCGCTGATGTACTGACTGCTGGTGTTTGCTTGTACATTGACTTCATTTGTCGAAATGTTTGATGGGAGAATTCTAATTGGTGGATAACCTTCTTCATTGACATAATCAATTTTAGCTCCTATTTGCCTTAAAGCTTCAACTAATATTTTGATGGGTCTATTTTGCATTCGTTCGCTACCAGTCAGCTTTATAGTTTTGTTGGTAAAACAAGCATAATAAGCAGTTAAAAACCGCATGGCTGTACCTGCGTGATGTATATCTATCACGTCATTTTGAGAACTTAAAGCTGATTTTAAAACCTGAGTATCGTCTGAGGTGGAAAGGTTATCAATATTTAGTTTATTGAATAAAGCTTGAATTATGAGTAATCGGTTACTTTCGCTTTTTGAACCACAAATGTTTAAGGAATAATTTCCCGATAGTGTTTTTTGAAGCAGAGTTTTCATCAATTTAAACTTGAGTTGAATTTGATTCTTTTAGTTTACTTCTAAACTTAAAAAAACTAATGATAAATCCATAAACAAATCCACTGAGAATATTGGCGAAAATAGACTTAAGTAAATTGTCCCCGTTAAATCGACCTTGAATATAAGCTTGAAAATTAAAATTATAGTCGACTGCTAAATCTAAAAAATTTATTATCAAATTATAAATGATAATAAACATTATAGAAAGAAATATTACTGATTTCCAAAAGCCTTTATGGCAAATTACTTTAGTAAACATTTATTTTAATTTTGGATTATTTTGATGCCTGTTGTGGTCTCTTTTGGTTTTTAATTCCAGTTTTTTGTCAAAAGCGGATTGTAAATCTACCCCAGTTTGATTGGCTAAACATAACACAACAAACATAACATCGGCAAGCTCTTCACCTAAATCTTTGTGTTTGTCGCTTTCTTTTTCGCTTTGTTCGCCATAGCGACGAGCAATGATTCTGGCAACTTCGCCCACTTCTTCTGTGAGTTGTGCCATGTTGGTAAGTTCATTAAAATATCTGACACCGTGTTGATTAATCCATTCATCAACTTGTTTTTGGGCGATTTTTATGCTCATAACTGGTTTTTTTAGCTTTGATTTAGATTAAAAAAATATTTTTAAACAAAACTACGAAAAAACAAATATTCAGGTTTGTGTTATGAGGAAATCAATCTTTACTGTTTAACTAAAACGATTTTATCAGTTTCTTTTTCGACTATATTTTTATAGAAATCTTTTAAAGGCTGATAGTAGTCTGCACTTAAAATGGATTGTTTAAGGTCTTTTATAACGATTATTTGTAAATCTCCTGTCTGTGATTTCTGAATATTAAATTTATACAATCCCTTCTCATTGGGAAGCGCTATAGCTGAGGGTTCAGGTATATAATCTATGGTGTAATCCTCAGGAACATCTATATTGATCATATATTTTTGGGATTTAGGAAAGGTGAAATTGATTGGTAATTTTCTTTCTTTTTGATTTTGTTTAAATGGATTTTCCTTCTGAGCTAGAAATATAAGTGGCGATAAATAAATGTTACCATTAATAACATCTACAGCATTTTCAGCATTAAATGATAAGGTTTCAACAACAGGTTTAGATAAGTTTTTTAGATTATCAATTTTATAATCTGTAATATTAACTTTTAAGGCATTTTGAAGTTTGCTGACATAGTCTTTTTGGTCAGTTGAACTAAAGTTGTTTCTATACTCAAATGCGTATTGATTAGTATATTGACGTCTCATTTGTCCAGTAATTTTTCCATAAGCATCTAACTTAATATTCAATATGAAATTGTCAATAGATGCTGAAGAGGGGTTAAGCTGAATTTGTTTTGAAGTTCCATTAGGCCTTACTAACCTACCATGCCAATTTAAACATCTGGTTGGAAGTAGGTTTGGTGCTGTATAAGGATTAGAAGCATCGAGCAATACTACCTGATTGTTTTCTAACTCAATGGCAACAATGATATAATTATAATTCTCTGTTGAAACATATTGACTAGGAAATCCGTTTTGTATTGTACTAACCAAAACTGGATGGGCTTCAAATCCTGCATATCTCAACATTGAGGTCAGCATTAAGTTGATATCTGCTATATTTCCTGTACGTTCTTTATAGACTTTTTTTAATTTATCAGAACAGTAAATACCGACATAATCATTCCATGACATATGATTTTTTACAAAATTGAAAATATTAAAAATTTTTTCTTCCTCAGAACTTGGTTGACTTAAAATTTTATTGATGTCTTCTTCATAATATTTTGTTTCGCCTAACTCTTTACCAAACGATTCTGACTCTTGCAGGGTTAAACTGGCTTTTTCCCAATTGGTTGTAAATTCTTTAAAGGTGTTGTTTGATGGATTTTTGTAATATGAAAGTTCGTGCTGAATTGAGGTAATAAAATTATTATGATTGTTTACAAACGGCTCATCTTTAAGTTTAGGAACATTGTGAGCTTGATAAGAATATTTAATCGCATTCACAGTAGATATCCCAGATTCGGGGCTTAATAAACCTGTTCCGTAACTGTTCATAGCTTGATTATCAACTCTAAAACGGACATCAATTATAGTGTTTTCAACGTTTTTATTAATGGCATGAAAACCTCTAGAATATTCATTATAACCAAAATATTCAGGTAAAATTAATTGGTAAAAAGAATGATTAACGGGTATTTCATCTTGAAAATTCCATCTTGGAAATTCATCTATGTGAGGAGATTCATGAGTGTATGTGTACTCTATAATACTACCAGGCTTGACATTTGGAAACGTGAATTTTATCTTTTTCCGAAATTCTGTTGTCTCTTCATCAATAATATCTCTATTCCTTAATTTTTCGTCTTTAATTTTATTAACTTCTAAATTATAAATATAAGCTTTTATGCTTTTTATATTTTCTTTGCTTTTAGTGTTGCTTCCATAGTAGTAGGGTATTTCAACAGCGGCAAAATCAAAGCCATCTGAATTATAAATTTTTACACGTTTAGTCACCTCTAAATCATAATGCCAACCATTATCGTAACGCATAGTTAAATATCCTTTTTCATACAGAACGGCAGCTGGAGCTGTTGAATCTTGTGGGTGAAATTTTTCTTGAAGTTCAGCTTTAGTAACCTCTTTAAATTCGAATTCTTGGGCATCTAATGAAATGCTTGATAGAATAATTAAAAAAAATAATTTCTTCATGATTTATTAATTTCAAGTTTTTTTTATCAAAATAACTTTAGATTGATCTGCTTTATGAATAGTACTCATAAAAGTTCTAAAGCTCTTATAGTCTTGTTTTGAAAAATCTCCTTGCTTTAATAGCATACTTCTTTCGTAAATCAACTGGTCTTTTTCATTTTTAGTGATTTTAGCTTGATACTTCCCGAATTTTGTTTCGAGTTCTATGGGTTGAGGCATAGACTCAACTTGCATACCTTCAGGCACATTAAACACCAAATGATCTACATCAAAAAATCCGCGACTAATGACAAATGGAGTCATTCTTTCCTCGTATTTAACAGGAACATTAATACTTTGATTCAAAATATTAGGAACAAACATAAAACGATTTCCAAATTTTGAACAATAATTTTTAGAACTGATTTCAAGATGTTCTATGAATTCGACGTCATCTTTACGGGATGTAAAGTTGAAAGCGTTGATTTCAATACTTTTTAAGTGACCATAATAAGATTTATAGTTTTTGATAATCTCATTTTTAGGTTTATCTGCTAGGCTGAATTTATTATAAAATTGAGTACCTTGAGATAAAATATCAAAATCTAAGTTCAAGTTGCCTTCTTTAGTTATAGTAACGTTAGCATCGATTTTTTGATAATTATCTTTAGAGTAGTAAGCATCTGTTGTCTTTATTTTTCCACCTTCTTCACCAACAACTAGAACCTTTCTATCGTCTGTAAACGTGCCTAAAAACCCAAAAGGAATATCTTGACTGGTGCACTCAAGCCACAAATCTTTGTTTTCTAGCGGAACATTGAGAATCACGTGATTTCCTTGTATAGAAGCAAAATCTTCATCGAGATTTTGTTTTTCACGACCAGCAAAAACAACAGTATATTTAGCATCTATTCCAACTATTTTAAGCAAAGCTTTAGTGTAATTTGTCAAACCTTTACAATCGCCATATTTAACCTTATCAACGGTTTCTGCCTCTATAGGTTGCCAACCTCCAATACCAACTTGAACACTGATATATCTGGTATTATCTTGAACATACTTGTAAACAATCTTTACTTTTTCTAAAGGGTCTTCAATACCATGTGTTAGCGTTAAAATTTCTTGATTTGTTTTTTCAGAAACCTCATCTCGGCCTTTAATAAGTTTGTCGTATTGCCATTGGCCCATTTCCTTCCAATTAGAAGCTTGGCCTTCTTGACCTTCTAAAGTAAATTTTGTTAAAGCGAAATTAACTTGAGGTGTAAAAGAATATAAGCTCGGGCTGTAAGCTTCGTATTTTATGGCATGTAGTTCATTGGCTTTGCAGCTTATTTTCTTTCCTGAATTGTGAACATTGATATCTTTATAAAAATCTAAATTTTCTTTTTTAAACCTCAAGCCTGAGTTAGAATGGTCTTCAACTATAAATTCACTAAATTGAACACTTTGATAATAGTTTCTTACAGGTCTCCAAGGCCGTACAAATGCTGTATTTGAATTTTTAATTTCATAGCTAAATTCTACTGTGTATGGATAATTTATAGGAGTATAGTCCAAATAATAAACACGACTATCACTATACAATGTCCCGCCATCAACCGCACTGACATCTCTAAAGTCTCTCTTTTTATATGTTTTAATTTCATTTCCATAGGCATCATACACTTTAGCCTCAAGGTTTTTGACATTGATGTTTTTGTCGTAATGTAAAAAAGCATCAATATCTCTGTTTCCTTTCTCGTTAAATACGCTGATGATTTGTTTGTGCGTAATCAACATTTTGTCCTGAGCTTCAACGCTAATATGTGTTGAAAATTTTCTAATACAAGAATTGGCGTTCTCAGTATATTTTTTGTCGAGTAGTAAAGATTGGTAATCTGCAGATTGACCAGAACTTAATTGAATAGTGAGTGCAGACACACAAACAAAAAGAAGAATTTTCAAAAAATTTAATTTAAGAAAACAAAATTAAATATTTAGAAAAATTTAAGAAAATTAAAATTGTTAAATTTTCAAATATTAAACTATAAAGCTGATTTTTGTTCAAAACCAATTTTGATATATTAGTTGAAATATTATTGAAATTTGACTTAAAATAATTATAAAGGAAATTGGTTTTGAATTATTTTAATAAGTTTTCGCTTGGCTCTGAATATTTTTACTTTTATAGCATTGACTGAGTCATCCATTTCCTCAGCAATCTCTGCATAGCTTTTGTCTTCAAACAATCTTTTGATAAGTGCGTTTTTATCATCTGCTTTTAAAGTATTCAATGCTAATTTTATAGTCTTGATATACTGGTCTTGAATCAATGCATCTTCAATACTAGCATCATCACTCTTTATAAAGGAAACTTGCTTATTGATTTTAGTTGTTTTTAACTCTTTTTTGCGTTGGTGATCAATCCAAAGTCTTTTGCAAATGGTGATTAACCAGGTTTTAAAATTGTATTCCTCATCAAATTTATCTATTTTATCAAAAGCTTTAGCAAAAGTTTGAATGCACAATTCCTCTGAAATATACACATCGTCAGTTTTATTAAAAAGGTAATTATAGAGGTAACTCCAATGGCTTTCCAACAAATTGTTAAAAGCCTTTTGATGCCCTTGTTTGGCTAAGTCGATATCTTTTTTTGAATTACTCAGTTACCAAGTTGATTTTGGTGAAAACAAATTCTTCGTAAAGATATAAAACTGTAAGCATATTAACTTTATTTCCAAATAATAACTCCAAAACCATAAATCTTTGCTTAAAAATATTTTATAAACTTGAAAATTCAAAAGACTTTTTAAGACGAGTAAAAACAAAAGAATACTGATAAACTGGAGTTGAAAATTATTTTGAATTTCTAAAACTAAACTCAATGGCATAGCAATAAACCAAAACAAAACTTTGGACAAATATTGCAAGCCTAACCAAAATTTATGCTTTAAGCGATAATGCGATGCTGTAGTAATATGTCTTCTTTTCTGATTAACCCAAGATTTAAAATCAAGCTTGGGTTGGCTCTCTACAAAACTATCAGAATTAAGGGATAGCGCTATTTGAGTTTTTTCAACAGCTTGATTGACTAAAAGGTCGTCATCACCAGATAATAAATGACAATGAGTTTTAAAACCACCAACTTTTCGATACAAACTTTTGGTGTAAGCTAGATTACGACCAACTCCCATGTAGGGCATTCTAATTTTAGAAAACCCAAAATAATTGATAGCAGTTAATAGGGTTTCAAACCGAATAATACGGTTTACAGGGCTGGGTAGTTTGCGATAAGGGGAAAACCCTAAAACAAGCTCATGTTGTGGTGAGAAATAATTTTGTAAATACATTAACCAATTTTCAGAAAGAGGCTTGCAATCGGCGTCTGTAAATATCAAATGCTCATATTTGGCGTGATGAATCCCTAAATTTAAAGCATTTTTTTTTGATGATTTTTTTGATGATTTTACACCAATGCATTTTAAAAATTGGTACTGTTTTTCAAATTGTTGTAGAATTTCTATAGTTTTGTCTTTAGATTGATCATCAACTACTATAACCTCAAATTGAGGGTAGTTTTGTTTTAAAATATAAGGTAGATTGTTTTTTAAATTTTCAACTTCGTTTTTAGCAGCAATGATTACAGAAATTGGTGAAGGAGAGTTGTTACTATACGGTTTTAATTTTATTTTATTAACTGCTAAAAGAAGTATAATATCAAAAGAAAAATATAGGGAAATGAGTATAATCCATATCAACTCGAGTGGAGTAAACATGGTTTAAGCTTTAGGGTTATCGCAATCTTTTTGTTCTTCAGGAGTTCGACCACAAAAACTACAAGATTCTCCTTCCTTATTTAAAAAAGGACTTTGACTAGCGCAAGTACCAGCAAACTTACCATCTTTTTTACCCCAAATCTTAATGGCGATTCCGGCAAATGCTAAAGCGAGTAAAACAATTGTTATAATTAGTAATTCCATATCACAAAAATAATAAATTATAATGGTTTCCTATTTCGTAATGAGTTTTTTAATTAGTTTTAACAAGTTAATTTCTTAGAAAAATGCTTTTAGCAAAACTAATTTTTAAATACTTATTGGGTTGGAAGGTTAAAGGTCAATTTTCTACAGAGGTTAAAAAGACAGTTGTTGTAGTTGCTCCTCATACCAGTTGGCATGATTTCTATATCGGTGTATTGGCAAGAAAAATTGTCAATGTTCCTATACATTATATAGCCAAAAAGGAATTGTTTGATTCTGCATTTGGATGGTATTTTAAATGGATGGGCGGAGAGCCTATAGACCGGTCATCTTCACAAAATAAAGTCGATCAAATAGTCGATATTTTTAATGATAAAAATGAATTTCGGTTAGCTATAGCTCCAGAAGGAACCAGAAAAAAAGTCAACACTTGGAAGTCAGGGTTTTATTACATCGCTAAAAACGCTCATGTCCCTATAACTTCTGTTGCTTTTGATTATGCGTCAAAGACTGTTTCTGTATCAGAGCCGTTTTACATTACTGAAAACTACGATAAAGATTTGAGACATATTCAATCTTTTTTTAGTCACGCCATCGGTAAAATTCCCGAGTATACTTAAAATTTACAGATCATTTTAATTTTTATAAACCTATTTGAAATTTTAATTTTCAACAAAATTATTTGGTCAATTAAATTTTATGTCTAATTTAGCCAACTGATTATGAAAACAAACACTTTTTTCTGGAACGGTTTTTATTATGCTTATTTTAAAAGCATATGGGGCTGTTGTTGAAAAATTTTAACAATATTGATTAATAAAGTCCCGAACCTGTTTCGGGATTTTTTTTTGATTAAAACTAAAGTATGACTGAACGCATCGCTATTCAAGGTATAAAAGGCTCAAACCACCATAAAGTGGTATGTGATTTTATTTCAAATGAAGCTGATATCAAAGCTTGTATGAGTTTTAATAGCCTTGTAAAAGCTGTTATTTCAAAAGAGGTTGACTACGGTATTATGGCGATAGAGAATTCAATCGCTGGCAGTATTTTACCCAATTATACTTTAATCAGTGATTACAATTTGAGTATAACAGCAGAATATTATTTAGATATCAAACACAATCTTGTTGCGCTAAAAGGCCAAAAATTAGAAGATATTAAAACCGTAAATTCTCATCAGATGGCATTTTTGCAGTGTGGTGATTTTTTATATCAACAAAAACACCTCAAGTTGGTTGAAGACGTTGACACCGCCTTACCTGCACAAATTATTGCCGAAAAACAAATTTCACATGCCGCGGCCATTGTGCCAGATGGCACTGCTGAATTATTTGGTCTTGAGGTTTTGAAATCTCATATTCAAGACAACGACCTTAATTCTACACGGTTTGTCAAAGTTGAAAGAAACTCAGAGACCTTCCCAAAAAAGTTTGCCGATAAAGCGTCAATCCGATTTGAATTGGCTCACGAACCGGGAAGTCTGTTTAAAGTTTTGGCTTTGCTACAAGAATATAACATCAACATGACCAAAATTCAGTCTATTCCAACGCCACTTTCTAAATGGAATTATGCGTTTTATGTAGATATGATTTTTTTACCTGAAATTGATTTTGAAAATCTTTTACAAAAACTAAAATCAATTACCCATCATTTTAAACTTCTCGGAATTTATAAACAAGCCCAAAAATGATACAACCCGCAAACCGTTTAGCTCAAACTAAAGAATACTACTTCTCCAAAAAATTGAAAGAAGTTAAGCGTCTTATTGATAATGGTCAACCTATCATCAATCTTGGCATTGGCTCTCCTGACATTAATCCGCCTGAGGCTGTTGTTGAAAGTTTAATAAAATCTACATCAGACAATAAAGCCCATCAATATCAACCCTATGCGGGAATTCCGAGTTTACGTGAAGCCATCAAAAGCTTCTACAATAAAACCTACGATGTTCAATTGTCAGCAGATGAAATTCTACCACTTATTGGCAGTAAAGAGGGTATTATGCATATTTCTATGGCGTTTTTAAACCCAGGTGATGAAGTTTTAGTGCCAAATCCTGGTTATCCGACTTATGCTGCTGTTTCAGGTTTGGTTGAAGCCAAAACTCTATACTATGATTTAAATGAAAATCAAAATTGGCAACCAAATATTGAGCAACTTTCAACATTAGTCACTCCAAAAACTAAACTCATGTGGATCAATTATCCGCATATGCCAACAGGAGCTAAAGCTGATGTCGATACGATTACAAAACTTGTAAAGTTCACAAAACAAAATAATATTCTATTGGTCAATGACAATCCGTATAGCTTAATTCTCAATGATAAATCTTTTAGTATTTTAAAACATCAATGGCCTAATAATCACGTTTTAGAACTCAATTCTTTAAGCAAAACATTCAATATGGCTGGCTGGCGAGTTGGGATGCTTTGCGGCCATCAAGAATTATTAAAACAAGTCATAAAAGTAAAATCGAATATGGATAGTGGGATGTTTTACCCGATTCAAAAAGGTGGCGAAAAAGCATTACAACTGCCTTCAGAATGGTATGAAGAATTAAATTTTATATATAAAGAACGCCGAGAATTAGTTTGGCAAATCTGTAATCAACTTCAATTAAACTATGATAAAAATAGCTCAGGTCTTTTTGTTTGGGCAAAAATTCAGACCCAACATTCAGCCAAAGCTTTATCCGATGTTTTACTTCACGACTACAATATGTTTGTCACCCCTGGCGATGTTTTTGGCTCTCAAGGCCTTGGTTATTTGAGGTTTTCACTCTGCGTTAATGTAGATGAATTAAAAATATGCTTAGAACGAACTAAACACTTCAAAGTATGAATAAAATAATCGGCATAGGATTAGGTTTAATAGGTGGCTCGATGTTATTAAGTTTAAAACGTTTTTGGCCAAAAGCAGAGTTTTTAGGACAAGACATAAATCAAAATCACCTAAATAAGGCAATTGATTTAGATATTATAACAAAAAAAGCTCAAAAAGAAGATTTCAAAAATGCAGACTTGGTCATCGTCAGCATTCCTGTTGATATAGCTCCAAATGTGATTCACGAGCTGTTAAATCAGATCGGTTCAAACACTTTAGTTATCGATACGGGTTCAACCAAAGCAAAACTTTGTGAGCATTTGGAAAATCACCCCAAACGCGATCAATTTATGGCGACGCATCCCATAGCCGGAACCGAATTTTCTGGACCTCAAGCTGCTTTAGCAGAGTTGTTTGACCACAAAACGATGATCGTTTGCGAAATTGAAAAAACCAATTTAAAACTTCAGCAACGGGCTATTCAATGTTTTGAAAAGATGCAGATGAAAATGAGGTATATGAATCCTGTTGCGCATAACAAGCACATGGCTTACGTATCTCATTTATCACATATCAGCTCTTTTATGTTGGGTAAAACAGTAATAGACAAAGAAGAAAACGAACGGAATATTTTTGACTTAGCAGGCAGTGGATTTGAATCTACCGTAAGGTTAGCCAAAAGTAATCCACAAACTTGGACACCCATTTTTAAACAAAATAAAACATTTGTTTTGGAAGCCTTATCAGAATATATTAATAATTTGAAAAATTTTGAAACCGCTTTAAAACAAGATGATTTTGAACAATTATATAAAGACATGAACAATACCAATATTGTAAAAGACATTTTAAAAGGCATACATTTATAAAAATACCGCTATGACAAATCAAAACACATTTAAAAACTGGCTAGAAGCTTTTAATCTTGATCATCCTTTAGTTATTGCAGGCCCTTGCAGTGCAGAAACTGAAGAACAAGTACTTAAAATCGCACATCAACTTAAAAACACAGACACCACGGTGATGCGCGCAGGCATTTGGAAACCTCGAACCAAACCGGGTAACTTTGAAGGTGTGGGCAAAATAGGTCTGGATTGGCTCAAAAAAGCCAAAGCCGAAACTGGACTTAAAATCGCTACCGAAGTGGCCAACAAAACTCATGTTGATATGGCCTTAGAAGCCGATGTTGATGTGTTGTGGATTGGTGCACGAAGTACCGTTAGTCCATTTATCGTTCAAGATATTGCCGATGCTTTAAAAGGTACGGATAAAATTGTGTTGGTCAAAAACCCTGTTAATCCAGATTTACCACTTTGGCTCGGTGCGGTAGAACGTTTGTACAAAGCCGATATTCAAAACCTCGGGGTGATTCATCGCGGATTTTCGACTTACGAAAAAACCCGATACCGAAATAATCCCGAATGGCAATTGGCTGTAGATTTACAAAATGAATTTCCAGATTTGCCTTTAATTGTCGATCCATCGCATATTGCCGGACGACGAGATATTATTTTTGATATTTGCCAAACCGCTTTGGATTTGAATTACGACGGTATCATGGTAGAAACCCATCATACACCAGATGAAGCTTGGAGTGACGCTGCTCAACAAATCACACCAGAAGCTTTAGACCAAATGACTGAAGATTTAAAAATTAGAAAAGAACACGGTGAGGCAGCTGAATTTAAAAACAAATTAAACACACTGAGAACCAAAATTGATGTCGTTGACCATCAAATCATCAACCAATTAGGTAAACGCATGAAAATCGCAGATGATATCGGTGCTTTAAAAAAGAAAAACAACGTCGCTATTTTGCAAACTCAGCGCTGGAACGAAGTTTTAGAAAAAATGATAAACGAAGGCCAAGACAACGGTTTAAGTCAGGAGTTTGTCACTAAATTTTTAAAAGCTATCCACCAAGAATCCATCGCCCATCAACATCAAGTTTTAACAGAAGATAAAAAATAAAACGATTTATGTTATAGTTTTTTCCTTAGTAACTAAAACACCTTGCATCCATTAGTGAATTAGTGGCTTTGAGTAAATCCCTTTCGATATATCACAAATTTTATTTATAGATTTATAAGTTAAAAAAACCATTGATTTTCATTTTTTAAAATGTTAAAATCAGCTATTAAGTTAAATTTTAACATTTTTATGCCCAATTTTTATTAAATTTATCCTAAATAAATACCCCTTTTATTATGAAATCTTACAAATTAATTGCTCAGACATTCTTGATTTGTCTAGTCTTGGGCTTATTTAGTTTTAAATCTTACTCACAAAATGGTATATACTTTAAGTGGTTTTCTCAAGTTGGTTGTTATGAGTTCAGTAGCGAAGATAATAGAATACCCCTAGAAGATATTGGTAATGACACGTGTTTTAAAGCTTGCGAAAATAACGAGTCGAAATATGAATTGGTTTTTGAAGACGATATCGATGTGAGTTCAATACAATGGCAGGTTGTTGGTAGCGTATCGTATTCATCAGATTTTGCTTCTTTATTTGTTACATGGGGTGAAGGACCAGCAAATGGAGCAATAAATATTACTATTACCCTAGAGAATGGAGATATCATAAATAAAAGTATTTGTATTGATATTATTAATAGTCCCGAAGCAAGTTTTGAATTTTCTTTTGATCAAATACATAATTGCAGTGAATCTCCTATATATTTTATAAACAACTCTACAGTTGACCCTGGCGATGAAATAGTTTCCTATCAATGGGATTTTGGTGATGGTCATACTTCAAGTGAATTTGAACCCTCTCATACTTATACTCAAACTGGAGCATTTGATGTAACTTTAACAGTTGTAAACAATTGTAACTGTACGAGTACATTTGAAAGAACTATTGAAATTACAGGGCCTGCTATTAATATTGAATGTCCAACCGTAGTTTGTGATGGAGATACAGATGTATATAGTATATTTGATGTTGATAACCAATGTCCTAATCCTACTCTCAATTGGTCTGTAGATGGAGGTTCGATAATAAACACATCAGGTAACGACGTAGAAGTTAAATGGAATAATGTTGATGAAGATGGGTTTGGTTATATATTCTTTAATTATGAAGGTTGTGATTCTGATTTTTGTACTAGTGTAATAACCGAAAAAATTCCTGTCATTCAAAATAAAGGTAAGATAAAAGGTGAAACTAATATTTGCCAAAATGAACAGTATAAATATACTTTACCACAATGGCCTACAACAGATTTTAAGTGGAAACTTTTAAATAATACGGGGCAAAATTTTGATAATAACTTGGTTTTAGTTGACCAAAGAAATCAAATTGTTATTGATACCGAAAATTTACCTGCTGGTAATTATACATTAGTATCAGACTATATCAACACGCTTTTAGGCTGTGGTGGAAATGCAACCCTAGACCTTAAAGTCAATAAACAGGCTATAATAGATGGACCTCAAGTTGTATGTTCTGAGGAGGAAATACTATTTGAAGAAGTTTCTGGCTCAACCAATAATTTAAACTGGCAAATATTTTTAAACGGTGAGAATTATCCTGTACTAGACCAAGCCGATAATAAAATGCTGGCGGTATTTGAGGAGCCAGGTCTATATCATATTACTGTAGAAGCCACTGATTTATGCCCCAATGAAAACTTTGTCGTTGAAGTAAAAAAGAAACCTAATTCACCATCAGGTAATATTATAGGCCCAGATAAAGTATGTAAAAATAATCCCATAGTTTTTAATTATGATGGTGTGATAAGTGAAGAATTTTTCTTGGTATGGGAAGTTGACGGCGGTCAAATACAAGGATCTACTACTGGACAGGAAATCACTATTATTTTTGATGAAGTTGGCGTAACTAATTTTCAAGTTAGTGCTAGGTTTGTTGATAAAGATGTCCCTAGTTGTACTTCCGAACCAATATCCTTAAATGTGATAGAAGATCCTTTTCCTCAAGATGTGATTATACAAAACCTTGCTGATGAATCTACGTTTTGCCCAAGTACTATTTCTAGTGAATTCCAACTGATAGAACAATCTACAGGTAACCCCTATGATCAGGGTGAAGTCTATGAATGGTATGTCGAGCCTGTTGAATTTGCAAGTATTGAGTCTGGTAATCTTACCAATACCGTAAAAGTAAACTTTAATGAAGTTAATCTTGATGATAATGGTGACCCTATTACCCAAGGTGAACTTAAACTACAAGTAAAACGCTGTGGTGTATTCCATACAGTTCAGTCTATTCCAATTCACAAGTATTTATTTGATCTTACCATCGATACTCCTGATATTTGTAGAAACGATTCTTTTGATATTATTGTAAACTCCAATTTACCTATTAATCCAAGTGAATCAGGAGACATTAATTTAAAAATTAATAGTATTAATATAGGGAATTCTCCTGTTTTTTCTAACAATAACCAAACTATTACATTTCAAAATATGAGTTTACCCGCTGATAATATAGGGCAGACCCAAAATGTTAGCGTAGTTTTTAATACTCCCAACGGATGCAGAGATATTCGAGTATCAGATAGCTTTGATATATTAGCGACCCCAGTGGTAGAGACAGACCCTTCTGGCACAATAACATCTTGCGATGATGAAGCCTTTAATGAGACCTTTACCGCATCTATCATTAGTGGTGGAGGTAGCTCAAACAGCTACCAATGGTTTGAAAATGCAATTCTTATGCCTGGAGAAACTAACCCAACATTAAATATTACTGCTTCTGTTGCTAATGTTATGTCTCTTGATAATAATATTTATTATGTAGAGGTTACAAATAATGATACTGGTTGTAGCGAAGTTTCTGATGCTATCACTATAGATATTGATGATTGTTCGGTTACACCAGTTTGCACATTTTCCGAAGGAAGTATTGACCTTGATTGGACGGGCTGCAACACCTTTACTGCAAATGCTATTGGGATTCCTACAAATTATACCAGTTTAAATTGGAGTATTTCAGGACCTGGTCCTCAAAGCGTAGCTAGTGGTCAAGGCACCACAAACCCTACATTTAGTGTAGATGAAATAGGAACTTTTACCATCAGGCTTAGAGGTGAATATCCAGACTGTAGATTATTATTAGAGGATACTATAGTTAGAGGTTACAAACCAAGATTAAAAACCAGTATAAGTTGTAATGCCGCAAATGACGGTTTTGAAATTACCCTTCAAGATATTTCTGATTATTTCCCTGGTTTTGCACCTACTAATGATACAGAAATAAATTTTTTCTTAAACGGTAGCCCTATTTCCAATAACCCTACTAATTTTGAGGTTTCACAAAGTGTAGCCTTGCCTCCTGGTCCGGCTCAACAAGTGTCTGTAGAAATCCAGCAAGCTAATATGCCTTTGTGTGTGGCTACAAAAACTTTTGATGTGCCTAATTTTCCCGATGCTAATTTTTCTCTGTCTTCACCTCAATGTACTGAAAATTCTTTTCTATTATCACCAGATGCCCCTATTAACAATGATTTTAGTTACACTTGGAGCTTCCTTGGTACACAAAATCTACAACCCCAACATTTAATTAGTATGCCCCCTAGTTTTGATGAAGAGATTGACCTCACTGTCACAGGTAATCCGCCTTTTGACTGCTCTGTGACTACCACACTAAATATTGAAGTGGATGAAGCCGATTTTAGTGATGGCGATATTTTAGGTGGTGGAACATTTTGTAATAATCTTACAACTTTAAATTACAGTAATTTAAATCCTAGCCAAAATCCTTCTGCTTACCAATGGATGCAAGGCAATGAGCCCATCCCTGGAGCTACGGCATCGAGTTATCAGCCTACAGAATCAGGCTCTTACTGGGTACAATTGTTTAATGCTAACGGCTGTGTTGATGATTCTGACCCTGTAAATGTTACTTATGTCACACCGCCTGAAGCCAATGTCGATGCCCCCTCAACAGCTTGTGTCGATCAAGATTTTAGCATACAGGGTTTTGTCTTACCTCAAGGTGTAGAATATCAATGGGACATAGACGGTAACCCCACAGGGTGGAGCACAGATTTTCCAGCTCAATTATCTCAAAATTTTTCTACTACAGGCACTGTTGATTATATTTTTCAGGTCAGGCTTATAGATAACCCTTCTTGTATGACTGAGATTGGTTTTCAAATCGATATTGTACAACCTGCAAGCATTAACGTTGTTCAAGTTCAAGAAAATTGTAATCCTTATACCGTAACGCTAAAAGCATTAGGTGGTGATAGCAATGGGGTTTATAACTGGAGCAATGGCTCTATAAATAATCCAGTACAGGTCAGTCATGGTGGCCCCTATCGATTGACGTATATACCGCCTAATGGTGGATGCGAAACTGTGGTAGATATTAATGTTCCTAAAAGTCCTGATGAATTTATTTGGATATTTCCTGAAGGCTGTTTTGAATATTGTAGAACTGAAAATCCGTTTCTTATTGGTCCTATACCTACCATGGGTGCTTACGAATGGATTGACGATAGTATTATAGTAGATACTGATAATGATACACAAGTTCCCGAGCTTAACATTAATGATGGTACTTCAGACAGAAATTTACAACTTTCTTTATCAAACAATGGTTGCACGGTTACTAGCGAATTACTTAATGTTGAAGTGATACTTTGCGATGAAAACTGTCAGCCCACTGAATTTAATATTACAGATATTACTCATTTTTCTAATCCTTTTGAGATATACGAACTCACTGGTAGTATATCTAACACCTATACTCAACCCACGACTTTTACATTTATAGAAGCTAATGGAGAAGGTGTATTTATACCAAGCAATGTGACCATAAATCCAGGGCAGACAACTTTACTAAATCCGCTTACCTTTATACCTAATGCTAACTTTAACGGTGTGTCGCTCAATATTAACATCAAACACCAACAAGGGGGTGATATTATATGTCAAAGTGAACACAGTCTTAGATTACCTGGAGAATCTTTAGCAAAAAGTCAAGTGTATATCAAGTCTGTAAGCCCTAATCCTTTTATACAAGACTTAAAAGTAGATGTTTTTATACCTTCTGATAAAAATTATAATACTTTACAACTAAAAGTTTTTGATATTCAAGGCAGAAAATACATAGAGCAAAAGGTAGATACCAGTCAAGATTACCAAAATTTAAATGCCCTTAACTTACCTTTAGGCCAATTTATCATGGTCTTAGAAGAAGATGGCCAAATTATAGACCAAAAACACCTCATAAAAGACTAAACCTATGAAACTTTTAATTCGCTTATTATTATATATAGTTTTATTGCCGAGTTTAACCGCCCAGACCTATACTTGGGAATGGGCAGAACGCGGGGGTGGAAAACGGAATATTGGTTCTGGCTCAACTGTTCCTTATTATAGAGCTTATGAGCATGTCTTAGATATAAAAGTAGATAGTAACAATAACTATTATTATCTGGCTCAGGTAGGCAATGACCAAAGCACTTATGGCAGTTTACCCATTACCACCTATGATAATGGTAATTCTGAGCGAGATATATATCTTTTTTCTACCGATGCGCAGGGCAATTTTCGGTTTAGTAAAACTATTGGTGGTGGATTTTGGAGTGACTTTACTCGTTCATTAGGTATAGACGCACAAGATAATATATATATTTCTGGAAATACGCCAGCTTCGGTTCAGGCTAACGATACGCCAGTTCATTTTGATACCGATAGTATTATGCCTATCGGCTCTTTTGATAGTCCATCTCCAGCTAACAAAAATCTATTTACCATAAAGTATGATAGTATGGGAAATTTTCAATGGTTACGCCAACCTCAATCCCCTAATTTAACTTGGAATGAGGCAATTATTGCTCAACATTATAACATGGATGTGGCTCCGGATGGCACAGTGCACTGGTTTTGTAAGATAGGGCCTGGAAGTCATTTAAACGGGAATTTGGTCGTACCAGATAGCATGACAGCAGGTCAATCGGTTATTATCCGCTATGATACCCAAGGCAATTACCTCTCTCATATCTTGTTAGATTTTGACCTTGATGGCTTTAATTTTTTTAACGTCTCTATGGATTATGACCCCGTTAATAATCGGTATTATTTGGCGGCTCATCGTCTCACAGGAAATTCATCGCTCTCTTTTAATGGAGTGCTTGCTACAACCACATTTCTATTGGCTTTAGATATATCAGGTAATCTTATTTGGAGAGAAGATAATGTTACCGTTGTAGATGGCACTGAAAGTATGTTAATATCTGATGTTAAAGTAGATAATCAAGGTGATGTCTATATCACAGGAAAAGTAAATAGTGCTGCAAATGGTAATAGTGGTGGTGAGTCATTTGCGGGCTACGTGTTTGACCAAACCCTTGACAGTGGTTCAGGAACCACAGCAGCTTACTTACTTAAACTCAATGCCCAAGGTAACCTATTATGGGGAAGTAATACAGATACCTTTTCATTTTATCCCGGAAGAAGTATTTCTTTTTTTGACAATGAAGTTGTTTTGGGTTTAGGACTTGATAACAACACCACTTGGGATGGGTTTAGTGTAGGCGGTAGTGGTAATGAAGCCTCGTTGGTGCGCTTTGATAAAGCTACGGGAGCGGTCATAGAAGTTATAAAAACCAATAGCGGCACAGCCAATGCCGAGATTACCGCCGTAGCGGCAGACCTGTTGGGCAATTATGTGGTTGGCGGGTTTACAGAAAGCAGCCTGTTTGTTAACGACAACACTATGCCAACCCTGACCAAAACAGGTGGAGCAGCAGATTTCTTTACTGCTAAGTTGGCTTGCCAAAATTGTAATTTAAGCATAGATGTCCCCAGCGCAAGTGGAGATATGGTTTTGTATCCCAATCCCGCAAGGACACAATTTAGCATACAAAGCCAGCAGCCTTTATCGCGTTATCAAATTTTTGATGTGCAAGGTAGAAATATCCAACACGGTCAACTCAACACCAATCCCATAGACATATCCAATTTAGAAAACGGCGTATATCTCATCAAAGTTATAAGCCAAAATCAACACACGCAGGTGTTGAAGTTGGTGGTGGAGTAATGTCGTGTTTTAAAAAATAAACATCAAAACTAAATAAATCATATCCTATAAACTGCCTACCTATGAATTAATCCATTATATCTATATTTGCAGCCTTTAATAATCAAGTCAATTCGTGAAAGGCATCGTTTATAAATCTACAGGCAGTTGGTATCAGGTGAAAACCTCAGACAATAGCTTTTATAATTGTAAACTGAAAGGCAAAATCAGGCTTCAAGGGCTAAAAAGCACCAATCCCATTGCTGTGGGCGATAAAGTCGATTTTGAAGTCACTCAAGACGGCGACGAAACCATTGGTATCATCAAAGATTTTGAAGCGCGCAAAAACTATATCATCCGTAAATCGGTCAATTTATCTAAACAAACCCACATCATTGCAGCCAACGTTGATTTGGCGTTTTTAGTCATTACGCTCAACAATCCGGAAACTACAACCACATTTATCGATCGGTTTCTCGCTTCTGCTGAAGCCTTTGATGTAGAATGTGTTTTACTGTTTAATAAATTAGATACCTTAGACCAAAACGAATTTGGTGAACTCAAATATTTGGCTGAAATCTATCGTGAGATTGGCTATCACTGTATTGGTATTTCGGCATCAACAGGTAAAAATTTAGATCAAGTCAAAGATTTGATGACAGATAAAATTAGCGTTTTTGCGGGTCATAGTGGTGTCGGTAAATCCAGTATTATCAACGCGATGGATGCCAATATAAACATCAAAACCAAAGCAATTTCAGAGCAACACGCTCAAGGTCAGCATACCACAACTTTTGCTGAAATGCACGAAACCCATTTTGGGGCCAAAATTATTGACACGCCAGGCATACGAGGTTTTGGGATGATTGATATGGAAAAAGAAGAACTCGGCGATTATTTTAGAGAGTTTTTTGCCTTAAAATCAGAATGCAAATTTCACAATTGCCTACATATCAACGAGCCAAAATGTGCAATCAAACAGGCTTTAAACCACGATATTATTGCGTTTTCAAGGTATAAAAGCTATTGCCAAATTTTAGAAGAACTCGACGACCAACAACAAACCTTTCGCAAAAACCCTTATTCCGATTAAATTATGAGAGTCATTTTGCAACGTGTAAAACAAGCTGAAGTCAAAGTAAAACCTTATTATCAGGCAGAAATTCATGAAGGTTTATTGATATTTTTAGGCATAGAAGATGAAGATACGCAAGACGATATCGATTGGTTAGTTCGAAAAATATCAAGAATACGCTTGTTTAGTGACCAAGATGGCAAAATGAATCTAAGCCTTTTAGATACTGGCTTTGAAGCTTTGGTTGTCAGTCAATTTACGCTTCATGCATCAACTAAAAAAGGCAATCGCCCAAGTTTTACCAAAGCCGCAAAACCTGCGATTGCAAAACCACTTTACGATGCCTTTGCTAATACTTTGAAGCAAAATCTTAATAAAGAAGTAAAAACTGGCGTGTTCGGTGGTGACATGCAAGTTAGCTTAACCAATGATGGTCCAGTGACCATTATAATGGATTCTAAAGATAAATATTAAGATTATTCTTAGTACAATTAATGTTGAGTTTAAAGTTTATTTTCTAGGATAATCATCATTCCAGTTTTTAACTTGAGGTTCATGGAGTTGGTCTTGAGATTTTGCGATAAGCATAGAAACTGCTGCATCTCCAGTAACATTAACAGAAGTTCTCAACATATCTAAGGGTCGGTCCATTGCAAAAATCAAGGCTAAACCAGCTTCAGGAATACCGGCTTGACCCAAAACAATAACTAACATCACCATACCTGCTCCAGGAACAGCAGCCGAACCAATAGAGGCTAAAGTGGCTGTAGCAATAATCCCTAGTTGTGTGCCAAGTGTCAGATCCATACCAAAGGCCTGAGCGATGAAAACCGCTGCAACAGCTTGATACAAGCTTGTACCATCCATATTAATTGTTGCACCAATAGGCAAAACAAAACTTGCTACTTTAGGATCAACACCCATATGTTCTTCTACGCGTTCCATTGTTAAGGGTAGCGTAGCTGCACTCGAACTGGTTGAAATAGCTAAAAGCTGTGCTGGTGAAATCCCTTTTAAAAAGAAACCCGGTGATTTTTGAGTGAAGACCCAGACAATTAAAATATAGACCAAAATCATTAACGCAAGACCAGCAACGACTGATAAAGAATAGTACAGAAGTGCATAAAATAAATCTGCAGATGGCGCTTCAACGACCAGAGCAGCCATAAGAGCTAATACGCCATAAGGAGCGGCAAGCATTATGATATCTATCATTTTAAGAATGACTTCATTAAAACCATCAAAGAAATCTTTAACGGGTTTTGATTGTTTGTCGGGAATTAAAATTAAACCGATACCAAAAAAGATGGCGAAAAAAATCACCTGTAGCATATTGCTATTATCTGAGGCTGCACCAAAAATATTGTCTGGTACTAAGTCTTCAAGGGCCTGAAGCGGGCCACTTTCCTTTTGACGATCTGCATCTTGTTTTTTGAGTTCGGCATCTCCTGCATAAGCATCGAGTAATTCTTGCCGAGTGTCTTCATCTATTGATGCACCAGGCTGAATGAGGTTTACAATTCCTAGACCGATGCTTACAGCTATTAAAGTAGTTAAAACGTAAGTAATAATAGTTTTAAGTCCCATTTGTGAAAGACTAGAAATATCTTTTAAATCAGAAACCCCTTTAATTAATGAGGCTAGAATTAAGGGAACTGCAATGAGTTTTAGTGAATTGATAAAAACATTTCCAAAAGGTTTAATCCAATCTGTGATGATTTGGCTTCCCCAAGAAAACTGAGTAAAGATTAAACCGATGCCAATACCAGCGGCCATACCAATGAGAATTTGCCAATGAAGTGCTATTTTTTTCATAAAACTTTAATTATAAGTTTGAAGATTTATTCATTAAAAAAAAGTCAGCCATGACTAAAGCTGCCATAGCTTCAACAATTGGAGTTGCACGCGGCACGACACAAGGGTCGTGACGGCCTTTGCCTTTAACTGTAACCTTTTTATGATTTTTATCGATGCTGCTTTGGTCTTGAATTAAGGTCGCAACAGGTTTAAAAGCGACATTGAAATAAATATCCATACCATTTGAGATACCGCCTTGAACACCACCGCTGTAATTAGTTGAAGTTTTTCCATCTTCGGTAAAACTGTCATTATGTTCACTGCCTTTCATAGTCGTACCTTGAAAACCACTACCATACTCAAAGCCTTTAACTGCGTTGATTGAAAGCATAGCTTTGCCTAGTTGGGCGTGAAGTTTATCAAAAACAGGTTCGCCAAGACCAACAGGTACATTTTGAATAACACAAGTTACTACACCACCGATAGTATCACCTTGTTTTCGAATAGATTTTATATGAGCTATCATTTTTTTAGCCAAATTGGCATCAGGACATCTCACAGCATTTTGCTCTATGTCTTTAAAATCAACCTCCTGATAGGTTTTGTCTAGTTTAAGATTACCAATAGAACTGGTATAAGCTGTTACAGTAATTGGGTTTATGAGTTGTTTAGCTATACCGCCAGCAACAACTCTAGAAGCCGTTTCTCTTGCGCTTGAACGTCCACCTCCTCGATAATCACGGTTGCCGTATTTTTTAGCATAGGTAAAATCTGCGTGGCTAGGTCTGTAGACGTCTTTGATATGATCGTAATCTTTGGATTTTTGATCAGCATTTGGGATTTGAAATCCAATAGGAGTTCCTGTGGTTTTACCTTCAAATAATCCTGATAAAAATTCTACTTTATCAGATTCTTTACGCTGAGTTACAATAGAGGATTGACCAGGTTTACGTCGATCTAAATCCAATTGAATTTTTTCTAAATCCAGTTTGAGGTTTGCGGGACAACCCTCTATGATACCTCCAATAGCTTTACCATGCGATTCACCAAAAGTGGTAAGTTTAAAAATATTTCCAAAGCAATTTCCTGCCATTTTCAATCAAAATTAGAGTTTATAACCAATCGTTTTTAACTTTTAAAACTTGTTCAATAATATCTCTTACACATGCATCACCTCCAGAACGATGAGAAATGTAATGTGCCACTGCTTTAATTTCAGGCACAGCATTTTGCGGACAAGTGGCTAATCCAACCGACTGCATGACTTGTAGGTCAGGAATATCATCGCCCATATAGCACATTTTTGTGAATGGAATACTGTATATATCTGAAAATTCATCAAGTTTTTCCATCTTATCATCAACTCCTAAGTAGATGTTGGTGATGCCTAAAGTTTGTAATCTTGATTTTACCGCTGGGTTGTTTCCTCCAGAAATGATACAAACTTCGTAGCCTTTTTCAATAGCTCGTTTCATAGCATAACCATCTTTAACGTTCATTTGTCTGAGGAGTTCGCCACTTTCTGATATATGAAGTCTACCATCTGTAAGCACACCATCTACATCAAATATAAAGGCTTTTATATCTTTAAGAATTTCTTTATAATTTATTTTACCCATTGCTTTTCTGAATTGAATTGGTCAAATATCGGTATATTTCTTGATAATTGGGATTGTCTAACTGTTGGATATGTCGATTAATAGTACTTTGGTCATGACGTATAGCTGGTCCAGTTTGTGCTTCAATGGGGTTTTTAAAATTGATTTTATCGGCTGTCTCTTTAATAAGTGGTTTTAAAATATTAAAAGGTAAATTCTTTTGGGCACAAATCTCATGACCAATATGGTACAGATGGTTTACAAAATTGCAAACAAAAACTGCTGCCAAATGTAATTCTTGACGCTGAATAGTACTTACTGCATAAGGCTTTGCACCTAGAGCATGTATCAGTTTTTTTAATACTTTAAAATCTGATTCATATTCAGTTTCTAGGCAAATTGGAAGACCTTTAAAGTTAATAGTTTTGTCTTTTGAAAAGGTTTGTAGTGGATAAAATACTGCATCTCGATTTGATGTTTTAAGAAGAGGTAAACTGCCTGAAGTATGTGCAATGATGGCTTGTGGTTGATTTATAGATTGAACCAATTTTTGAACTTTATCATCTTTAATACAAACTAAATAGACTTCTGCAGTTTTAATTTTACCTACCTCGGTCGCAGTTTCAAAGTCTGAAAAATCTCTTAAAGACTCAGGTCTATGATTATAGATTTGTGAAATGTTGACTTCTTGACTTTGAGAAAATGCATGTATAAAATGCGAAGCGACATTACCAGCTCCTAAAATAACGATATCTATCATGCCTCAAATGTATTAAAAATATGGTTTAATGAATTCAGGTAAAATGAAAATATCTTAGGATAGTTTAAAATACTTAAAAAAATATTATTTTAAGACTTGATTTATACTGTCTAACATGACCTCAAATTGTTCTTCTTGAGACAGGTTTGTATTATCAATTAAAATTGCATCTTCAGCTTGAATAAGAGGAGAATGCTGGCGCGATGTATCAATTTGGTCTCGTTTCTGAATATTTTGGTAAACCTCATCAAGTGTAATACTTTCCCCTTTTTGTTGTAGTTCTTTAAAGCGGCGGCTGGCGCGTTCTTCAGAGCTAGCAGTCATAAAAAACTTTACATCTGCCTCAGGAAAAACCACGCTTCCTATATCACGTCCGTCCATAACCAAGCTGTGTTTTGAAGCCATTTGACGTTGTAGTTGAACGAGTTTTTGTCTCACTTCTGCTACTTCAGCAACATAGCTTACATGATTAGAGACTTGCATGCCTCGTATAGCTTCTTCAACATTATTTTGGTTTAATAAAATCACACTTTTTTGTGACTTATGGTCAAACTTAAATTCAATATCTATGTCTTCGAGTAAATTAATCAGTTTTGATCTATTTAATTTGCTATGCTCAAAACATTGATTCTGCAGAGCAAAAAAAGTGACTGCTCTATACATTGCACCTGAATCTACATAGACAAATTTTAGATGTTTAGCTAAACGTTTAGCGACAGTACTTTTACCTGTTGAGGAATAACCATCTACCGCTATAACTTGAGTCTTGGACATCAGCTAAAATAATGTTGGTTGGCCATCATCTGATGATTGGGTCTTATTGTTATTGTCGTTGGAACTGGACGAAATATCTTCTTCATCTACAACATCGATATCTACTGCAGGTGTAGGTTCTTCAGGTTCAAATGGAATAGGCTCTATTAAATCGATTTGATTGACCTTTTCAGCAGTTAATTGATTTCCCATTGCTTTGATGCCTTTTATGCTAATAAACTCCTGTAGATTAACAATTTCATTGGGTTTTCGGTCTTTTCCACGCTCCTTGGTGTGTTCAATTTCTATTCTTGGAATATAATCGGTAGAAACTATTTCTAATTGAGAGTCATGGTGCTCGGTAATAATAATTTCTTCTTTTTCTTCGTTTTCTACCAAAAAGCGTTTGACGTAGAAGCGTTCTTTTTCGCCTTCCCAATAGACTAAAGAAATTGGCTTTTTAGGCACCCATTTTTCTAAAACAATAATATCATCTTCAAAATGTGTGGTTAACTCAGGTCGAATTGTTTTTAGCTTACCAGATTGGGTAATAATTAAAATGCGGTCTTCGCCCCTAAATTCGCCAAGAAGTTCGCCCCTATCATCCACATTGATTCGTCTCACCGTTTCATCAAACCAAATTTTTCTAGGTTTTAAAGTGGAAACCCCTTCTTCTTTAAGTTCTACTTTTTTAATAGGATGCTTGGTGACAATATTGCCTTTTACACTTCTAGTCTTGATGTCTAATTCAGAAAAGTCTAAGTCAAATCTAAACTTTTTCATGCCTTTTTTCTGACGTAAGTGAATTGTTACAACTTCAGCTTCGCCATTAGGATTAGCCGAAAAATAAAGCACTTTAGATTTTTTGTCGTCTTGGGCTAACTTATAAACACGGTCTCTAGTGATAGACGTCACGGGAAAACGCTTCATGTAATTGACGTTATTTTTACCATTTTTATAAATGTAATTGTAAACTGTTCGGCTGTCTTTTTTCTTAAAAATTCCAACGTAAATAATATTTTTACCTATAAATACCTTTTTATCAACCTTGGTCACCATCATGCTGCCATCATCGGTAAAGCAAATGATATCATCAATATCACTACAATCAAATACGTATTCATCTTTACGCAGTGAGGTGCCGATAAATCCTTCTTTTCTATTAACGTAAAGCTTTGTGTTTCTGATGACCACTTTTGAAGCTTCGATATCTTCAAAAGGTCTAATTTCAGTTTGACGTTCACGGCCTTGTCCATAGGTTTTTTTAAGGCGTTCAAAATGAGCAATAGCGTAATCTGTAAGGTTGTTCAGGTGATGCTTTACATTTTCAATTTCACCCTCAAGCGCTTCAATTTTTTGTTGAGCTTTGTCTAAATCAAATTTAGAAATACGTTTGATTCTAATTTCGGTTAAACGCACAATATCATCGGTGGTCACTGCTCGTTTAAGATGTTTGATATGAGGTTTTAAACCTTTGTCAATAGCAGAAATGACACCGTCCCATGTTTCTTCTTCTTCAATATCTCGATAAATACGATTTTCAATAAAAATGCGCTCAAGAGATGCAAAATGCCATTGTTCTTCAAGTTCGCTGAGTTTAATTTCTAACTCTCGTTTAAGCAAATGAACTGTTTTATCGGTGCTTTGTCTCAACAATTCGCTGACAGGTAAAAACTGTGGTTTGTCTTCAATAATAACACAGCTCAAAGGCGAAATAGAGACTTCACAATTGGTGAAAGCAAAAAGGGCATCAATAGTTTTATCGGGCGAAATATTGGTCGGTAAATGCACTAAAATTTCAACTTGCGATGAGGTGTTGTCTTCTATTTTTTTGACTTTTATTTTACCTTTATCATTAGCTTTTAAAATAGAATCTATCAGTGAAGTGGTATGTGTACCATAGGGGATTTCAGTAATTTCTAAAGTCTTTTTATCACGGATATTGATTTTTGCGCGTATTCTGACTTTTCCACCTCGTAAACCATCGTTATAGTCGGTCACATCCATTATTCCAGCAGAAGGAAAATCGGGATACAATTTAAATCTACCACCTTTAAGGTGTTTGATTGAGGCATCGATTAATTCGTTGAAATTATGTGGTAAAATACGCGTACTGAGCCCGACAGCGATACCTTCAACACCTTGTGCTAAAACCATAGGAAATTTTACAGGCAAATGAACGGGCTCTTTTTTACGTCCATCATAAGAAATTTGCCATTGCGTGGTTTTAGGATTAAATACTACATCTAGAGCAAATTTTGACAATCTGGCTTCAATATAACGAGAAGCTGCAGCGCTATCTCCAGTAAGGATATTTCCCCAGTTTCCTTGGGTGTCAATCAATAAATCTTTTTGACCGAGCTGAACAATAGCATCACCAATACTGGCATCGCCGTGCGGATGATATTGCATTGTATGACCAACAATATTGGCAACTTTGGTATAGCGACCATCGTCAAGGTCTTTCATTGAGTGTAAGATACGACGCTGAACAGGCTTAAAACCATCTTCAATGGCAGGCACTGCACGTTCTAAAATCACGTAAGAGGCGTAGTCTAAAAACCAATCCTTATACATCCCAGTGACTTTGATCAATTCGTCTTGTTGAGAATTTTCAGATGGGTCTAAAGGTGTTTCGTTTTCCTCTACGCTCATGAAGTGATTTGATTTTTGATTTCACAAATGTAATATATATTGTCAAAAAAGCGAACCTAATAGAATGCTGATATAAAAAAAGAGTTGACAACTTATCAACTCTTTTTTCAAACATTAAATTAGTTTAACTTGAGTTCGACTAAAAACACATAATGTTTTTTATAAGATTAATACTTTGATTTTTATCATAAATCTAAGTTATTAAAATCGAACTCAAGTTAGTTTAATTTCAATAGTTAAAATTTCATCCCGACACCGAATCCAAAAATATCTGGGTCGATATCTACATCAGCTGGAATTTCAAGGCCATCGGCCAAATTTGAAGCATCGACGGTAACATCAGTGTTAAGAAATAATTTTTTATAATCTATATTAATGAAGAAACGCTCGCTAATCATCAGGTCAAATCCGCCTTGTAGAGCAAAACCAACCGCGCTATCATAGTCGATGCCTTTTACAACTGGTCCTTCGTCTTCACTGTAAAACAAAGTATAGTTAATACCTGCTCCGATGTAAGGCTTAAAAACATCATTGACGTGCAAGTGATATTGTGCCGTTAGGGTTGGTGGCAGCAACCAAACACTTCCTAAATCAATATCTGTACTGGTAGGACCGCCAATTGCAGAAATATCTGAAGCCACAGTATTGACATCATGTTCAGCTGTAGCTAAAATTAATTCTGCAGCAAAATTTTTGGTAAAAAAATACGTAAAATCTAATTCTGGAATAAATTCTGTTGAAATTTGAGCATCTCCACCAATGACTCCAATTTCAGCGGATTCGTCTGGAGCAATGACTAAGCCTCTCAAACGCACTTGCCAATTGTAGTCTTTTTCAGAATTAGAGTTGTTGTCTTGGGCGTAAATACCACTAAAAGTTAATAAAGCTAATACGACTAATAAATAAGATTTCATGATTAAGATTTTTAAATTTAATACAAATGTAAAATTGATATTAAGCTTAAAATATGACCATAATCAGTTTAGCTAACACTTGTTAGTTTTTTTATTTTTCAGTTTGGGTTTGGATATTAATGAGTTTGTGATAAAGACCTTCAGTATCATTTAAAAGGCTTTCATGATTGCCTTTTGAGGTGATTTGGCCGTTTTGAAGAACCAAAATTTGATTTGCTTTTTTGATAGTTGATAATCTATGAGCAATAATGACTGAAGTACGGTTTTTCATCAACTTATCTAAAGCATCTTGAACCAAAACTTCTGATTCTGTATCGAGAGAACTTGTGGCTTCATCTAAAATTAAAATCACAGGATCTTTAAGAACTGCCCTAGCAATGGCTACACGTTGTTTTTGACCACCTGAAAGCTGAACGCCACGTTCACCAACTTGTGTCTCATATTGCTCAGGAAATGACATAATAAAATCGTGAGCATTGGCTTGTTTTGCAGCTTTAGTAATCTCATCAAAACTTGCATTGGGATTACCATAAGCAATATTATCTTTTATACTTCCGCCAAAAAGTAATACTTCTTGTGGCACAATGGCCATTTGTTGTCTTAATTCATGTAAATCGTAACCTGATGCAGGTTTTTCATCAAATAAAACATGGCCACTTTGAGGACTATAAAATCTTAGAATTAAGTTGGCAATTGTTGATTTACCAGCACCACTTGTACCTACAAAAGCTGTAGATTGTCCTGGTTTCAATTCAAAATTTAAATTTTTTAAAACTTGAGCATCGGCACGAGATGGATAGGCAAAATTGACAGCTTCAAATTTTAAATGACCTTTAATGCTTTGTTTTACAGTTTGATCTTTGAGATCTTCTGGAGTTTCATCAATAATATCTAAGACACGTTCTGTAGCGCCAACGGCTTTTTGAATTTGTGCATATTGGATTGGCAAACCACCAATAGACGCCCCGACAAAAATGGTATAAAGTATAAATGTGATTAATTGTGATTGGTCAAGCTCTCCGGCGTGTTGCAATTTTACCGCATACCACACCAATAAGACAATAGCTCCGAAAATGCAGAATATGATAAAGGATGAAAAAGCACCACGAGCTAAGCCTCCTTTTATTGCAATGGATTTAATATCAGTTACTGCTGATTTATATTTCCTAATCTCAAAAAATTCATTGGTAAACGCCTTGACATCTGCAATAGCTTGCAGTGTTTCTCCTACAATGCTATTGGCATCCGCCACTTTGTCTTGTGCTTGTTTGGATAATTTTTTAATGTATCGTCCAAACACCACTGCCACAATTGCAAAGACTGGAATAGTAATCAGCATAAGTAAAGAAAGCTTGACTGATGTTAAAAACAAAGCAATAATGCCACCAATCACAATAATCATCTGGCGTAAAAATTCAGCAATTCCTGTTGTAAAAGTATCTTGAATTTGACCAATATCTGCAGCTATTCTACTGTTAAGTTCACTAACCCGACGACCAGAAAAAAACGACATCGGCATTTTTATTAATGTATTATAAGCATCTTGCCGAATAGCCGAAAGCATATTTTCAGTGACATTCACAAACAAAACAACTCTAAAAAAAGAAAAAACAGCCTGAGCCGTAAATAAAACCAACAACCACATGCCCATGGTATTGATATCTTCAATAGAAAAATCGGCTGTCTTGATTAAATCTCCCATCAATTTGGGAAATAACAAGGCTGTAACACCCGTTAGCCCCAAGAATATCATACCTATGGCTAATTTCCACTTATGCGGTCCGATATAATTAAAAAGCCGTAGTGAACGCTTTAAATTAGACTTGTTGAGCTTGGTTTTAGGTAAATCAGATTTTGACTTTCGTTTAGGCATTCAAAGTAGTTTCGAAATAGGCTCGCAAATTTAACTGAAATAAAGGATTTACACCTTAGAAACCTATTAAAAGTATCGCAAAGTTTATCTTTAATCTAAATTTTCATAACATCTAGACTCTTTAAGTTTTTATATGCTCTCAATTTTCACTTAAAATTTTATCAATTAAAAAAAACTTCATTGCTTTTTTGTATTTTTGAATGATAAGAAATAAATATGTTTAAAATTAAAACCTTCAAACTTCGAAAAAACGAGCGTTACAATTATACGCCAAGGTATTATAAAGGAAAAGATGAAGGCAATATTTACGATTTTGATTCGCGTTTTGCTAAATTTAAAAACACGCCTAACCAAATTGATTTTGGCTCTCATTGGGCTGATGCTAGAAAATCTAGCAGAAACCGAGGTAACCGGAGTTTAAATAAACGTGTTTTACTAATTGCTACAATTCTTATTCTTATATTTTTGTGGATTATAGATTTTGACTTGTCTATTTTTACACAACAACAATGAACGATAGCATAAAATTACTACCAGACCATGTCGCTAACCAAATTGCAGCAGGAGAAGTTGTGCAAAGACCAGCTTCTGTTGTTAAAGAACTTTTAGAAAATGCTATTGATGCTGAATCAACATCCATTACTTTAATTGTAAAAGAATCGGGAAAAACCTTGATTCAAGTTATTGATGATGGTCAAGGTATGACGACTACTGACGCAAGAATGGCTTTTGAACGTCACGCCACCTCTAAAATTAGTTCTGCAGAAGATTTGTTCGATTTACATACAAAAGGATTCCGTGGCGAAGCTTTAGCATCGATTGCCGCGGTAAGTCACGTTGAACTCAAAACTAAAAGAGCAGAAGAGGAGACAGGCACACAAATTTTAATTGAAGGCAGTGAAGTTAAAGCCCAAGACCCTTGTGTAACGCTAAAAGGCACTTCAATTGCAGTCAAAAATTTGTTTTATAACATTCCAGCAAGACGTAATTTTTTAAAATCTGACCAAGTTGAGCAACGCCATATTATCGACGAATTTCAGCGTGTGGCTTTAGCGCATCCAAGTGTTGCTTTCAAATTAATACACAACAGCAACGAACTGTTTAGACTGCCTGAAAGTAATTCAAGACAACGCATTGTTGGAATTATGGGAAAAAAAATTAATGAAAATCTTGTGCCTCTTCAAGAAGAAACAGATTTACTAAAAATTTCTGGGTTTGTGACAAAACCGTCTTATGCTAAGCGAAGTCGAGGTGAGCAATTTTTTTTTGTAAATCACCGTTTTATTAAAAACTCTTATTTGCACCACGCTATTATTCAGGCTTTTGAAGGTTTGTTGAAACCTAAAACCCATCCGTCATATTTTATTTATTTAGAGATTGACCCTAAAAGTATCGATATTAATATTCATCCTACAAAAACAGAAATTAAGTTTGAAGACGAGTACGGAATTTATGCCATTTTGAGAAGTGCCGTTAAACACAGTTTAGGGCAGTTTAATGTGTCACCTGTTTTAGATTTTGAACGTGATAAAACTTTAGATACAGATTATCGCACAGAAAAATCAAATGCCAAATTGCCTAAAGTTGAAGTGGACAGAAATTTCAATCCTTTTCAAAGTCAACCCAAAGCAAGATCAGTTTCATCCCAATCACAAAATTATGGTCAAGATTCAACTTGGGAAACCTTGTACTCTGGTTTAACTAAAGACATAGAAAATTCTGAAGATTTTCAATTTGAAAGTAAAATTCAATCAGATCAACTCTTTGACGACATAAACCAACAACAACATATATTTCAGGTCTTACAAAAATTTATTGTGTCCTCATCTTCATCAGGATTAATACTTATTAATCAGCACCGGGCGCACGAACGAATTTTATATGAGCAATTTTTAAGTCAAATTACACAAGAAGCCGGCCACTCTCAACAGCTGATGTTTCCGTTGAGTTTAGAATTGTCCTTAGACGAAGTAAGCTTGCTTGAATCTTTAAGTGAATCATTAGAATTAACCGGGTTTATGTTTGATTTTTCAAAATCTAAAAAAGGTTTTGTTAACATCAATGGTATTCCAAGTATGTTGATTGAATCACAAATTTATGAAGTCATAGACGAACTTATTGCTGATTTTAAAGCTGGTATTCCAGATTCGGGATTTGATCGCAACAATCGTTTGTCAATGATTATGGCAAAAAATATGGCCATTGCAAACGGAAAACCTTTAAAAACAGAAGAACAACAAAATATAGTCAATGCTTTATTTTCTTGTAAAGAACCTTCAGTTTCTCCTACCAATCAACCCGTTTTTGTTCATTTGGACGACAACGCCATAGATAAAATATTTAGAATATGAACAGACTAACTGATACAGTAAAAACTCTACTCATTGCTAATGTGATGTTTTTTTTAGGCTCGCAATTTTTGGGTGATGCAGCTTATAAGTTTTTTGCGCTATGGTATCCTGAAAGTCCTAATTTTGAATATTGGCAGTTAGTGACGCATATGTTTATGCACGGTGGTTTAACGCATATTTTATTTAATATGTTTGCCTTGTATATTTTTGGTAGCGTTTTGGAAATGTATGTCGGACAACAACGCTTTTTGTTTTTATATTTTTCTGCGGGATTAGGTGCCGCTGGGCTTCAAATATTATTTAGTTATTTTGGCTTTAGAGAAGCCTACCAATATTATATTGATGCAGGGATAACACCAAGTCAAATTCAATCGCTTTTGGAATCGGTTATGGAAACAGGCCAATACCGAACCTATGGGATTTCTAACGAAATAAGCAATCAACTGATTTCTAATTACACTACGCCAATGGTTGGTGCTTCTGGTGCTATATTTGGTGTTTTGGCTGCTTTTGCAGTGGTTTATCCCAATATGCCATTGTATATTATTTTTGTACCTATACCCATAAAGGCTAAATATTTAATTGGTGGTTACTTTGCTTTAAATGTAATATCAGCGGTAACAGGAAGTTCATTAGCTGGACCATCAAATACTGCTTATTGGGCACATATTGGAGGTGCAGTGATTGGGTTTATAACTATGTGGGTGTGGAAGAAAAATCAGTTTAATCAAAATCGATGGAATTGATATGACAACTAAAGAACAAATTATATACAAATACAAGACAGCCAATGTTTTAGAAAAACTCATCGGGCTCAACGTCATTATGTTTATTCTAACTTACATGTTTAGGGCATTGTTTTTTTTAATGAACATTCAAACCAACTTTTTTTTAGATTGGTTGGTGTTTCCTAAAGACTTAATGGATTTTGTCTTAAAGCCTTGGTCAATTGTGACTTATGCGTTTTTACACGCTGGATTTTTACATATTTTGTTTAATATGATAATTCTTCACTTTGGTGGACAACAATTTTTGACGTTCTATTCAGGTAAAAAGCTACTTAACTATTACATCTTAGGAGCGATTTTCGGTGCATTAATTTATATGTTGAGTTACAATTTATTTCCAGCTTTTGCTGGCATTGGTAAGTCTTATTTAATTGGTGCTTCAGCCGCAGTGATGGCAGTTTTTATTGGTATAGCTACCAAAGTACCAAATATGAGTGTAAGACTATTTTTACTTGGAAACATTAAACTGTGGTGGATTGCTGCGTTTTTCGTTTTAATGGATGTTATCCAAATGCCATTTGACAATCCTGGCGGTCATCTCGCGCATCTTGGTGGCGCATTTATAGGCTATTTTTATACCAAACAATTAGATAAAGGCAATGATATTGGCAAATGGATAGAGAATTTAATAGCTGGATTTCAACAACTTTTTGATTCAAAACCAAAGCAAAAATCGGCTTCAAAATCACGAATGAAAACGGTTTACAAGAATAAAAACTATAAGAAAACTTCAAAAGCTGAAAAAGATAATAAACAGAAACGCATTGATGAAATATTAGACAAAATCAGTCAAAGTGGTTATGAAAGTCTTTCCAAAGAAGAAAAAGATTTTCTGTTTAATGCCGGTAAAGACATTTAAAGCTGAGAGATGAAAAAGCTGAGTTTTAGTTATAAAATCTTGTATATCTTTAATGTAGTTTTTGCAATGCTACTTGCTTTATCTTATCTCACCAGCTTTATTTCACCAAAGACTTTTCCTTTTTTAGCCATTGTGAATTTTAGCATTCCTTTGTTGTGGCTAATAAATTTTTGCTTTATTTTAATCTGGTTATTAAAGCTTAAAAAATATTTTATTTTATCATTATTAGTAATGCTTTTAGGCTGGTTTCAGCTCAAAAACTTGTTTGTTTTTTCAAATTCAAATTTTGTAGCAAGTCAATCTATTAGTGTGATGAGCTATAATGTGATGCAGTTTTATAGTAAAAGTGATGCTAAGTTATCAACCTTTGATGGAATTAAAAATTTTGTTGATAAAGAAACTCCAAGTATTTTATGCTTTCAAGAGTTTAAAAATACAAATCAGCATAAATTTGAAAACTTTAAATTTAGTTCATTTGATTCTACTAAAATTGGTTTGCAATCAGCAATATTTAGTCAGCATAGAATTATAAACAGTAAATATTTTGATTTTGAACATTCTGGAAACTCAGCAGTTTTTGCTGATATCGTAATTAATCTGGATACTATCAGAGTTTTTAGCGCCCATTTTCAATCGCTTAACTTAAAACCTGATATCACTACTTTAAATGAAGAACCCAAAGAAAAACTGATTAAACGTTTAGAAAAAGTCTTTAAAAAACAAATCAATCAATTTGATTTAATTAAAGATGATATCGCTAAATCTCCCTATCCTGTTGTATTTTCTGCCGATATGAACAATACAGCCTTGTCTTATTTATATCATCAATTGACAGGTTTAGAATTAAAAGACAGTTTTTTAGAATCTGGTCAATATTATGGTAAGACATTCAATTTTGGAGCACTTCCACTTAGAATCGATATGATTTTAATTAGCGAAAGTTTGAAATCCTCAAACTTCAAAAATTACAGAGTTGATTATTCAGATCATTATCCGGTGATGACTAAAATACAACTATAAGCTCTTAAGATAACTAACGCTTTCAGGGCCTAAGTTAAAAAGCAAATCTAAAATACTTAAATTAGGAATAAACCCAAATTTATCTTCAAATACTTGATGATAAGGTTTGATATTAAAATCTGATTTTGACTTGGCATTAATTAATTTCCTTTGATCATCGATGTCGTTATATTTTACAACGTATTCAGATGTCATTTCAATTTTGATTTCTAAATCTAATAAGCCTAAAGTGGTTTTAAAACACTTTAAATTGAAGTCAAACAAAGAAGTAAATTTTTCTTTAAAAAGCGGCTCGATGTCATCTTCAAAAAATTCAAAATACGGTGAGGTGCGGTAGGCACTTGCTAATGACTTGAAATGTAAATCTTGCCATTCAAAATCATTTTCAATCTGACTATCTCGGTATTTCAAACGTTGTTTTGAACGGCTATGCTTAACAGGAATATTCAACATTAACTCAGCGTTGGCTCCGTAAATGTATTGCCGATTTCTATAGGACTGCTTTTGGTAATTTTCTGCAGCATCAATATAAACTTCATTATAGTCTACAAGCGACTGATAAAGGCTAATCGGACCGAAATATGGTAAACAAAAAATAGCTTTACACATTTATGACTTTCGTTTTTTTCTAAAATATCTAAATCCAACGATTAATACTAATCCAATGAGGAAGTAAGGTAAATAAGACACCCGTCTGCCATCGCCAGAAACCGTGGTAAACATTCTATCCCAACGAATTTTGCTCAAACCCGACTTATTAGGGTCTAAACTCAACCAAATAAAAACAGGTTTTCCAACCACGTGACTTTGTGGAACATAACCCCAAAATCGGCTGTCTTCACTGTTATGCCTATTATCACCCATCATCCAATAGTAGTTTTGTTTAAAAGTATAACTTGTGATTGGGTTGCCATTCAATAAAACTTGGTTATTTTTTATACTAACGTTTTGTTCATCGCCCATTTCTCGACCTTCATAAACTTCGATGATGCGTTTGTAAAAATCAATGCTTTCGGTATTGATATCAACTGTTTGACCGGCTTCTGGAATATAAATTGGTCCAAAGTTATCACGATTCCAATCTCTCTTAGCTTGATTGGGAAATACTTTTTTTGATGGCTCAGTGTCGGTTTGACTTAAAATGTCTTTAACGGCAGACTCTACATTAGGCAGTTTTTTAAAACGTTCAATTTTTGAATCAGGAATAGCAATGGCTTTAAAAATACCTTGTTCTCTATTGATAAATCCAAAACCGTCAGTAATATCGTAGCGGTTTTGTAAAGTGTTGAGGTTGAAATTATCACCTTTTATAATATAGGAATATTGTAAATCAGCTCGTTCAGGAAGTTGGAGTGGTTGACCATTGGTGTAAATCTCACCATCTTTAATTTCTAAAGAATCTCCTGCAACACCGACAGCTCTTTTGACATAATTCGATTTTTTATCAATGGGTTTTAAATAGGTTTTAGGGCCAGAATATCTAAAATACGGAACAGTGTCTACTGGCCAATTAAACACTACAATGTCATTTCGACTTACATTTTCAAAGCCAGGTAATCGAAACATCGGCAATTGAGGTTCGCTCGCATAAGACTTGACTTTAATCCCAGGAATAGTATCGTGAACCATAGGAAATGCTATAGCTGTTCCTGGTGTTCTTGCACCGTAGTGAAATTTGCTTACAAACAAGAAATCTCCGATGAGTAAAGATTTTTCAAGCGATGAGGTTGGAATAGTAAAGGGTTGAATAAAGTACGTGTGAACAATCGTTGCTGCAACTACAGCAAAAATAATAGATCCCAAGGTTTCACCAGCTTTGGTTTTGGCTTTTAATTCGCGATTACCTGCGTATTCTTTTGTTGAAAAATAATTAATGTAATACAAATAAAATCCCAGTGTCACCACAGATAAAACACCATCTTTGGTTTCGTCGTGGTTAAAACTCTTGGCGGTTTCAATCCAAATCACAGGAAACATCAACAACTGAACCACAGGAATAAACAATAAAAATATCCACCACCAAGGTCGGTTGATAATCTTCATTAAAATATAAGCATTATAAACAGGAATAATGGCCTGCCAAGCTGAGCGACCTGCGCGTTGATATAACTTCCAAGTCCCTAAAAAGTGGACGACTTGTACAATCAGGATGACAATTAAAATATCAAATAGAGTCATAGTAATTTATATAATAGCATTAAATATTAAGTACGTCACTCATACTAAAGCAACCGTAATTATCTTGATTTACCAACCATTCCGCTGCCAAAACAGCTCCGAGAGCAAAACCTTTTCGGCTGTGTGCCGTGTGTTTTATTTCAATATCGTCAATTTCTGATCTATAACTGATTTCGTGTGTGCCAAATATCTCTTTTTCTCTATAGGCTTTAATAGGAATATCTTTGTTGTCATTAGATTTTGGTGGATGAGACCAACTTTTATAATCAGAGTGATCAATAATTTGTTCAGCTAAGCTAATAGCCGTTCCACTCGGCGCGTCTTTTTTTTCAAGATGATGAATTTCTGAAATATCGACTTTATATTCATCTTGTGTTTTCATTATGTCAGCCAACATCGAGTTGAGTTTAAAAAATAAATTGACACCAACACTAAAATTAGAAGCGTATAAAAATTTTGACTTGTGTTGTGTAGCTAAACTTTTAGCTTCATCAAAATGAGTTAACCAGCCTGTAGTGCCAGAAATGACTGGAATTTGGTGTTTAATGCATTCAGAAATATTGTGAAAAGCCGCCTCGGGAACACTAAACTCTATAGCTACATCGGCTTGTTTTACCTGTTCAAAATCAGGCTTATCCTTAGTTTTATATACAATATCGTGACCGCGATTTTGAGCAATTTTTGCAATGCTTTGTCCCATTTTTCCGTATCCTAATACTGCTATTTTCATCAGTTTAATTTTAATTTTAACGACAATCCAAAAGCTTGTTGTCCTGTTGAAAAATTATTAATTTGGCTTGGACGCATTGATAAATCTTCAGAAATATTAAATTGGTTTAAATGCGCTTCAACATTGGCATCAACAATATTGAGAACATAAGCAAGAATAGTTATTAATAAAGATAAATCTCTATTTTCTCTAAAGAGTTTCTGGGCTTCAACTAAATCATCTTCGCTTAAAATTCCAAAGAACTCATCGTTTTCAAAACCAGCCAATCGACTTTTAAATGCATCGCGATAGCGGTTGTATTGGTTATTATTGTCAATATAAAAATACATCGGCGTTCCTATCGCAATATAAACTAATGGAATTTTCCAATAGCTTTTATTGTAAGCTTGACCTAAACCAGGTAACACCGCAGAATAAAAGGCGGCTTTTGCTGGCGCATTGGCGTCAAAAGGATTGGCTTCAAAGCTTTTGCTCTCAATGGCTTTGTCAAATTGAAGCTCCTCGCTAAGAGGAATACTATCATTTTGAGCAAATATTTTTCCTGCAAAACAAATAACGATAACTATGAAAATTGTATTCTTCAATTTCAATTATTATTTTTTCAACAACTCGTGAATTCGGTTCAAGTCTTCTTCAGAGGCAAACGGAATAATGATTCTGCCATTGCCTTTTTGATTCACTTTTATGTCAACTTTGGTTCCGAAAAATTTTGAAATATGTGTCTTTTCAGCACTAAAAGATTTTGTTTGGCTTTCCGTTTTTGGTATCGTCGTTTCACCTTTTTGGTTATGTTGTCTTACCAAGTCTTCAGTAGCTCTAACAGAAAGTTTATCTTTTAGTACTTTTTGATAAATTTTAATTTGCATTTTAGCATTATCAATATTAACCAAAGCTCTACCGTGACCCATACTGATAAATCCATCTCGCATACCGGTTTGAATAATTGGATCAAGTTTTAAAAGCCTCAAGTAGTTTGTGATTGTAGAACGCTTTTTACCAACTCGCAAGCTCATTTGCTCTTGGGTTAAATCGATTTCATCAATCAATCTTTGATAAGACAAGGCAATTTCAATCGGGTCTAAATCTTGGCGTTGAATATTTTCAACCAAGGCCATTTCTAAAGCTTCTTGGTCGTTGGCAATTCTGATATACGCAGGAATGGTTTGTAAGCCAGCAAGTTTAGACGCTCTATAACGACGCTCGCCAGACACCAGTTGGTATTGGTTACGGTCTATTTTTCTGACCGTAATGGGTTGAATTACACCCAGTTCACGAATTGAAGACGCTAATTCTTCAAGGTGTTCTTCATTGAAACTACTACGAGGCTGAAATGGATTCACCTCAATATAAGCAAGTTCTAACTCTACAATACTGCCAACAACTTTATCGGCATTTTTATCTTCAACAGATTTAATATCTTGGTCAGGATCGTTCAGTAAGGCTGAAAGTCCACGTCCTAAAGCTTGTTTTTTTCTGGCTTTTGCCATAACGTTTAGGTTTGATTTTGTTTTAAAAATTCTTCAGCAAGACTCAAATAATTGTTAGCTCCTCGACTTGCAGCATCATATTTAATAATGCTTTCACCATAACTTGGCGCTTCACTCAACCGCACATTACGTTGTATAATGGTATCAAAAACCATATCAGCAAAGTGTTTTTTCACTTCATCAATCACTTGATTAGACAATCTCAATCTAGCATCATACATTGTAAGCAATAAGCCTTCAATATCTAAATTAGGATTGTGCAATTTTTGAACACTCTTAATGGTGTTTAGCAATTTGCCTAAACCTTCAAGCGCAAAATACTCACATTGTATCGGAATGATTACAGAGTCTGAAGCTGTTAACGCATTTAAAGTCAATAAGCCTAAAGACGGCGCACAATCTATGATAATGTAATCGTAAAGCGAGCGTAAATCTTCAATAGCTACTTTTAGCATTTGCTCTCGGTTGTCTTGGTCTACCAACTCAATTTCAATCGCTACCAAATCAATATGTGCTGGAATTAAATCCAAGTTTGGCGAATCAGTAGTAACAATTAAGTTTTTAGCCTCCTGTGTATGTTCCAAAAGCTGATAACTACTATTTTCAACCTCGTCAACATTTATGCCTAATCCAGAAGTTGCATTAGCTTGTGGGTCGGCATCAATCAAAAGCACTTTTTTCTCCAAAACACCAAGTGCTGCTGCAAGATTAACCGCAGTTGTTGTTTTACCAACACCACCTTTTTGATTTGCTATCGCAATGATTTTTCCCATACGTAAAAATAATGCGTAAAAATACAATTTATTATATCACACAAAAATCCTTTGTGATAAGTTATTCTCATATTTTTCAACATCCCAATTAGTCTATGCCTGTTCTACTCGTTACAGTTAATTTAAAACTTTAACTCAAGTTTTAGAAGTAAAGTCAAATATATCTACAAACTAATGCAGGCTATTAGCTATATTATTCTAGAAGCTTGTTTTCCATTAGGGATCTTAATAAAACTTCAAGTTATGTTTGATTGTGAAGTAAACAATATTTCTACTAAAAAAATCTTCGCCAGACGCACGTTGTTGAAACCAATAAAGATAACCACTTTCAACTTCAAAATTATTGTTGATTTTATAATTGACACCAGCTGAAAGTCGATTTTGGTCAAATACATTTCTTACAATTTCATCGCCTAAATTGATATGTATTTCTTCTGAAATTTTTGCTGTAAAGCTTTCATTTATATTATAATTCAAGCCTAAACGCATTCTTAATCTATTATTGGTAAAGTTATAGGAATCGGCATTTGGAGGTTTTTTGTATCGCCATTCTAATTTTAAACGACTTAAAAAACTCAGTTTAGTGTTGAGTTTATGTTTATAATTCACAGCGATCTGTGGTCTCAATTCTTGTTGAATTTCAGTAAAATCAGCATTTGGATCTTGTGGTAAGGTCAGCTCAAAATACATCATTGCCGCTGTTAAGGAAAAGTTTTGGTCTAATTTATATGTTGCGCCTATACTGGGTAAAAAATGGTGCTGTCTAAAAGGAAACATATACATCCGTTCTTCAATATCAAAAAAGGGCGTCCATTTTTCGCTGACTTGAAACTTCAATAAATATCTTGTCCATAAAAGGTTTTGAGTTTCTACATTTTTTTCTTGGGCTGAAAGATTAAAACTAAAAATGATAAAAAGAAATAGAGTGCCAAATTGCTTAAGCATTGCCTAAAATTTAGAGGTACAAAATTAAGGTTTTAAGGTAAAAGTATTGGATTAATTCCCTTGAGATGTGTTTGAAAATATGACATTAAGCAGTTTTCATCTAAAAAGTTTTTTCCTTGAATTTCAACGTTAGCAAATAGGCTTTTAGGATTTAATTTTAAATAAGCTTCCAAATGAGATTTTGATAAAGGTTTATATGAATAGTGCCAAGGTTCATATTCAAAGCCTGAACGATTATAATTGTTGGTGTAAACTAAATAAAACCCAAATTTGTGAGCATGGGTTTGCATCCATTCAAAGAGTTTGCAATAAGCTCCATTGCCGTGATAATTTTGTTCTAAAAGCAAATCGTCGTTTGGTTTTTTAGCCTTGGCGTCAATAATGTCTATATCTGTTCCCCAATGATGGCGAGACGTGCCAGGTATAGTAGAGTAGGTGATGATTTTTTGAATAATACCCCTATCTAATAGACCTTGTTTTTGATATTGTTTGTATTTAGAATTCCAAATTTGCAGTTGTCTGTTAAAACTTCTAAAACCTGAAACAATTTGAATATCAATGCCTTCTTTTAAAGCCGCTGCACGCATTTTAATAAATGGCTGATAAGCTGCTTTGTGTATAACACCAGAAGTGTTTAGATAAGGATTGTGTTTTCCAGTTAAAAAATCTGCGCTTAAATTTTTAAATGTATTTTGAAAAGGCAAAAGACTCCACCCAAGACCGGCTAACATATTGATTTTTATAAAATCATTCCTGCGCATTAAAAAAGCTTTTTATACATTAAAATATGCGGACCTACATCAGGAATTTCAAATGATTTGCCTACGGCTTTATAACCGTATTTACTGTAAAATACTTTGGCTTTTATTCTAACGTTACACCAAATGGTTTTTATTGCTTTTGAACTTAAAAATTGTTCAGAGTGATTTAAAAGCTGTTTACCAATCTCTTTTTTTTGATGATTTTCTAAAACGGCCATTCCGCGAAGTTGGTAGCTCTGCTTATCTTCAATTTCAGGATTTGATTTTAACATTAAACTCACACAACCAACAACTTCATCATTGATATATGCTGCAAAATGAAAAGTATCAGATAAATTGTCACCATTAAAATGACAAGTCGATAAAGGTCTCTCTTTTCTCAAAACTTGATGTCTAATCGATAAAATAGATTGAACTTCTGTCTGATAAATTTCAGTTTTCAAAACTTAGCTCATCACTTTATCAACAATACCGTAGTCTATTGATTCTTGGGCGTCCATCCAGTAATCTCTGCTGAAATCTTTCATTACTTTGTCAAATGATTGACCACAATTTTCAGCAAGAATCTTGGCGCTGAGTTCTTTGGTTTTCAATATCTCTTTGGCTTGAATTTCAATATTTGAAGCTTGACCTTGAGCACCACCGAGCGGTTGGTGAATCATCACTTTAGCGTGCGGTTGAATGTAGCGATGTCCTTTTTCGCCAACAGATAATAAAATAGAACCCATAGAAGCTGCTAAGCCTGAACAAATAGTATGTACTGGGCTTTTAAGACTTTTTATGGTGTCGTAAATGGCAAATCCATCTGTGACATAACCGCCAGGACTGTTGATAAAAAGTTGAATTGGGTCGTGGCTTTCTATATCTAAATACATTAAGCGGTCTATAAGATGTTTGGCGCTTTTGCCATCAACCTGACCGTTAAGAAACACTTTGCGTGTTTCTAAAAATTTCATATCAATTAAGTCTTGGACTTTTGCCGTTTTCTTCGTCATATTTTCTTTGTTTAAAACTGCTAAATTAACATTTATCCCTAAAATAGAATTGTGTTTAAGGGAGTTTTAATGTTCTTTTTTGTAAGCAATAGCTTTTATTTCAATAAGCAAATGCGGATGAGGTAATTGGTGCACAGCGACAGTTGTTCTTGTCGGCCCATTTTCATAATCAAAGAATTGAGCATAAACTTCGTTGTAGCCTTTAAAGTCGTTCATATTAACTAAAAAAGATGTGATATCAACCACATCTTTTAAACTTGCGCCTTCTTCTTTTAAAATATCATCAATGTTTTGAAGTACGGCACGGGTTTGTTTTTGTATATCTAAATTGGTGGTTCCCATCTCGTCAACTTCTACACCTTCAAAAGTATTATCTGGTCGTCTTGAACTTGTGCCAGAAACGTAAATAAAATCTCCAACGCGTTTAAGGTGGGGAAATCTTCCTCGCGGTTTAGCTTTACCTTTAATGACTTTGCCGATCATAATTTTTAATTTTTTATTGTTGTTTTTGTTCCCAACGCCAAGCATCTTCAAGAGCTTTACCCATACTGCGTTTGGCTTTCCAACCTAGTTCTTTTTCGACTTTAGTGGTGTCTGCGAAAGCTGCAGTAACATCACCTGGTCGGCGGTCAACAATTTTATGAGGTACTTTAAGGTTATTGACCTTTTCAAAAGTTTTGACAACATCTAATACTGAACTGCCTTTACCAGTGCCAACGTTAAAAACATCATAGGGTTTAGAATTGTCTTTTTCAATTAATTTTTCTAAAGCAATCACGTGAATTTCTGCTAAATCCATCACGTGAATATAATCGCGAATACAGGTGCCATCTTCAGTAGGATAGTCATCTCCAAATACGGATAAAATTTCTCTTTTTCCCGCTGCGGTTTGCGCCACATAAGGCACTAAATTTTGAGGCACACCAATGGGTAATTCGCCAATTAGAGCGGTTGGATGAGCGCCAATGGGATTAAAATATCTTAGTGAAATGACTTGTAAATCTGCTCCGCTATTTATATAATCTTGAATAATTTCTTCGTCTATCTGCTTCGTGTTTCCATAAGGTGAATTGGCCTTTTGAACTGGAGCATTCTCTGTTATTGGAAGTTTTTCAGCTTGACCATAAACAGTGCAAGATGAGCTAAAAATAAATTTGGGTTGGTTGAGTTTACAACTTTCTTTGAGTAGATAAACCAGAGCAGCAACATTATTTTCGTAATAATCCAGAGGTTTTTCAACACTTTCGCCTACAGCCTTAAAAGCAGCAAAATGAACAATGCCTTTAATATCAGACTGTTCATCAAAAAACCGACTCAAAGCTGATTTGTTTCTAATATCAATTTGATGAAATTCGGGAGTTTTACCAGTAATTCTGGTAATGCCTTCTAAAACATCAAGCGTAGTATTTGATAAATTGTCTATGATAACAACTTCGTAATTTTTTTCTAATAAAGCAACAACTGTGTGTGAGCCAATGAAGCCTAAACCGCCCGTGACTAATATTTTCATAAATTGATTTTAAAAAATACAAATTAAGACTTTTTCTTTTAAAATTAAGCCACTTAAATGTAAAATATCAAATCTATTGATATCTTTGACTATAAATTTATTGTTATGTCTTTAACACCATCAAAAATGATAGAATTAGGTACAAAAGCGCCTGATTTTCGTTTACTCAATGTAAAAAATAATCAATTTGTAAACTTGTCCGAAATCAGAGGTAAACACGGTACAGTTATTATGTTTATTTGTAACCATTGCCCGTTTGTGAAACACGTTAATGAAGAGCTGGTAAGATTGGCAAACGATTATAAAGTAACAGGGTTTGGTTTTGTAGCAATTTCCAGCAATGATGTTGAAAATTATCCCGAAGATCATCCCGATAAAATGGCAGAAGTAGCAGAAACAGAAAATTATCCTTTTCCATATTTGTACGACGAAACTCAAGAAGTGGCAAAGGCTTATGATGCGGCTTGCACGCCAGATTTTTACGTGTTTGATGAAAACTTAGAGTTGTTCTACCGTGGACAACTCGATGATTCGCGACCAAAAAATGGGTTACCTTTAACAGGAAGAAGTTTAAGAGAAGCTTTAGATGCTTTACTTAATAATAGAGAAGCCCCAAAACTTCAAAAGCCAAGTATGGGTTGTAATATAAAATGGAAATAATGATTTAAGAACTACGACTTCATAATCCGTTTTAAAAATCTAAAAATTATAAGAATACTCATAAATGCAAAAGGTAAAGATACAATAATCAAAACCTTACTTACTGTAGATAATACGTTCTGTTCAGGGAGTTTGTAGCCGATGTAGAGAAAACTTAAACTGAGTAATAAACAAAATACAGCCCAAATGATTTTATGTAAGTTTTGAGGATTTTGTTTGCCTTGATCAGAAAACATACTTAACACAAATATTCCCGAGTCTAACGAAGTAATTAAAAAACCAAACAATAAGATTAAGACAATAATTTGAGTAAAATTAGGCCAGTGATATTCTTGTAAAAAATAAGCAATAGCATTAAAAGCAGAATTGAAATTTTCTGGTTGAACAATTTCTTGGTCTAGCATTTGGATTGCCGATGATCCAAAAACAGAAAACCAAAAAAAACTCGCTACTGACGGTACCAATAAACTGCCCCATACAATTTGTCTAAAGCTTCTTCCGCGAGAAATGCGGGCGATGAACACACCAGTAAATGGTGCCCAAGCCAACCAAAAAGCCCAATAATAATAAGTCCAATCTGTTAGAAACTCTTGTCCAGGATTAAACTTACCAACCGCCAAACTCATTGGAATGAAATCTATGATATATTGCCAAAATGCCATAAAAAAGTTTTTCAAAACCTCTAAAATGTCACTTTGAACAAAAACAAATAGAAGCAATAGTGTGGTCAAGATGATGTTAAAGTTAGAGACTTGCTTTATTCCTTTGTCTAAACCTAAAACAGATGAAGTTGTTGAAAAAGCAAACACAACTACTACTAAAATTATGATGATCAAAAAACTTTGAGGTAAGTCCATTAAAAGTTTAGCACTGTCTTCGATTTGTTTTACACCAAGTGCAACAGCAGAAACAATACCAATTACAGTTGCTAAAATAGTAAAACTATTGATGCTAACCTTAAGAAAGTCAGGAGTTGATTTTGAAAAAAGTCCACTTAGTTGAACGGCTTGCTTTTGGTTAAATATAAGATGACCAATAATTAAAGCAAACACAGTGTAAAAAGCCCAAGCCGTAAAACCCCATTGAAAAAACGTGTATTCCAAAGCCATTATTTCAGGTGAAGTTTCTGTTTTCAATGGTGGATTGAGGTACATAAAAATAGGTTCTTGAACCGCTCTAAATAAAATACCTGCACCCATTCCAGCAGAATAGAGCATTGCTATCCAAGACCAAAAACTATAAACGGGTTTTGAACTCCCTAAACGCTTTTTTCCGATAGGCAATAAACCAATGAGTAGCATAAAAATCACAAAAGAAAACCCTAAAACCAAATAGAATTGACCAAAAATATCTCTTACCCAAACAGAAAGAAGCTCTATTTTTTTAAAGGTTAATTGGGGAAAGAAGAATACAAAACCAATAAACACAAGTAGAACTAATGTAGCTAAAACAAGACTTTTATTAGATTTGATAAAACTTTTGATCAAGGTTTAAGATTTAGCTAATCGGTTAAGCATTCCTGCAAATATAAAATAATGAAAAGGAAGCATACTAAACCAATACAACCTACCTTTTAATCCTCGTGGTCTAAAAGTAGCGTTTTGATGTAAAATATTTTCTTCGTCAATATAAAATTCTAACCAAGCCTCGCCAGGAACTTTCATTTCAGCAAATAACAAAAGGCGTTTTTCTTCTTTATCAGCTAAAATCACTCGCCAGAAATCCAAAGCATCACCCGGATTAATGGTAGATGTATTTGTTCGTCCGCGTCTTAAGCCAACACCTCCAAAAACTTTATCAATGAATCCTCTAATTTTCCATAAAGTATTGGCATAATACCAACCCGTTTTTCCACCGATTTCCCATATTTTATCTATGGTTTTTTGAGGATTTTCAACTTTTGCAGTCTGATAATCTGTAAGACAGCCAAATTTAGGCACTTTTACAAACCGGTTTAAATCGTCTTTAGAAAATCGTCCACTAACTTTTGAATCTTTCCAACTAGATATGACTTGATTTTGTTCTATTTTGTCAAAGGCCAAACGGATAGCTTCTTTATATTCTAAAGGCTTATGGTTTAATTTTTCTTGAAGGCGATAATCTTTTGTAGTCACATCTACTTTCATACTATCAACTAAATTTTGAGCTAACTTATACGACGTAGCTGTCACAAAATACAACCAATATGAGGATAATTTTGGTGTCATTATCGGCACATTGATAATACTTAACGGCAAATCTCTAACTTCAGCGTAAGCTTTCATCATATCTTTATAAGTCATCGTATCTGGGCCAGCTATATCATATGCTTCGTTATAACAATCTTCACGAGCAATAACATTAGTGAGATAAAACAAAACATCTCGTATAGCTATAGGTTGACTTTTAGTATTTACCCATTTTGGGGTAATCATTACAGGAAGTTTTTCGCACAAGTCTCTTAATATTTCAAAAGAAGCACTTCCGGAACCGACAATAATTCCCGCCCTTATTACGGTCAATGCAAAGGTTGCTTGAGAAAGAATACCCTCAACCTGCTTTCTTGATTTTAAATGTTTAGAAAGTTCTTTTTGATTTACTATACCGCTGAGGTAGATCACTTGCTTAACATTAGTAGGCTTTAATAGTTCGACAAAGCGTTGAGCAGCTCGGGCTTCTAAATCATCAAAATCTGTAGTTGAACTACTCATAGAATGAATGAGATAATAGGCAATATCAATTTCTTTTGGAAGTTTTACAGGTTTATCTTCTAAAAAATCAACCTCTACAATTTCAATTTGAGCTTTAATTTTTCTATCAACCGAAAGTCTTTTAGCATCTCTTACCGCGCAAATAATGTCGTGATTTTGGTTGAGCAACAAAGGTAATAAGCGCATACCTATATATCCGTTAGCACCTGTAAGTAGAATTTTCATTTGTATTTTTTTTAAACTGTTGATAACTTGTTAATAAATATAAAAATATTTCACAAAAATATTATGAAAATTATATACTTTTAGCAAATAATTAAATGGTGTGTGTTATGAAAAATTTATTACGTTTATTCAGTTTATTGTTATTGTTTAATTTTTTCTCTTGTGGAAGCTTTTATAATAGTAACCAAGTTCAAACAAAAGATGGTATTTCAGGTTGCCCTGAAGGTTTTGAATGTTATGCCGAAATTATTAAAAATAAGTCAATAAATATAGAAAAGGCTAGTTCAAATAACTACAAAGACATTTTAGAGCATGATAATTCTTATAATGTCGTAAGATATGTCTATAAACAAATTGGTGATCAACAAACTACTCTCGATTATGAAGAAAATGTCTATTTTCAAATTCCTTTAGATTTAAAAGAAATCATGAATGTTGATGAGTATTTGATCAAAAACAAAATGATAATTATTAAATCATGTCAAAATTGTGATACAAAAAATAATTTTGAGAATTTAGATAGTGGTTATCTTTATGTAAGTCAATTCGAAAATGACTATCAGATATATTTTGAAATAAATCCTTCAAGTGATTTTAAGATTAATAAAGTTAAAACTGTTATACAAGCAGATGATTACCAATATAGTTTTGTTGAATAAACTTTAACTATTCGTAATAATTCATATTATTTAAATCATTGTAAGATAGCTTATAATCGAGTATTTTTCGCATAAACTTGTGAATGCGCCTTTCATCTGCCTTAACTTTTACAAAATAATTATCCATATAGACCGAATATTCTTTAGATTGCCCTTTGTAAATTTTTAACTTATAAAAAGGTATAACAAGCGCATAGGTTTCAAGCAAAGACCTAAAATTTAAAATTATGCCTTTGGGTCTCATTTCAATGCTACATACATTTCTATAACTATCCAAAATCAATAAATTATATATTTGCTTACTTGTAGAATTTATAACTAATTTACCAGACCCTATTCCTCCCAATTTAACTCTATCAAAAAGAGAAAAAGACTGGCCAACTCTTTCATCAATTTGTTTTTTAATCTTTGGTCTATTATAAGAAACATTAAGTAACATATTTTTTTATTTAAAGTTAGATAAAATCAAAATATAAGCTCAACAAAAGCTCTAAATTTTAGATTATATTTGCCTTTGTAAATCCTATTTTATGCGTGTAGAGCAATTATTATCCCCACATATTCAAAAATATCTTAAAAACGAGTATCAAAAAGATATTCCAATTTTTGAATTTCAACAAACTAGAAAAGAGTTTAAAGGTGATATGACTTTAGTTGTTTTTCCCTTACTAAAGCATATTAAATCTAATCCAGAAAAATTAGCAGAAAGCATAGGTGATTTTTTAAAAGTAAACCTAGCTGAGGTTAAAGATTTCAATGTTATTAAAGGTTTTCTAAACTTAGAGTTAGACGATAAGTATATCACTCAAATATTGGAAGATATATACAGTGATGCTAATTTTGGGAAAAGAGCTTTTACTAACAAAAAATTAATGGTTGAGTTTTCTTCTCCTAACACTAACAAACCCTTACATCTTGGTCATATTAGAAATATTACCTTAGGCTTTGCCGTTGCTCAAATTATGGAATATGCCGGTTATGAAGTGTACAAAACTCAGATCATAAATGACAGAGGAATACATATCTGCAAATCTATGTTAGCCTGGCAAAAATTTGGTCACGAAGAAACGCCAGAATCTGCTAATATGAAAGGCGATCATTTGGTAGGTAAATACTATGTCAGATTTGATTTAGCTTACAAGAAAGAAATTCAAGAACTCGTTGATAAAGGCATACCAAAAGATGAAGCCAAAGCAAAAGCACCAATCTTAAAAGAAGCTCAAGATATGCTCCAGCGTTGGGAGAGTGGTGATCAAGAAGTTGTTGCGCTTTGGAAAAAAATGAACGAATGGGTTTATGATGGATTTAAAACAACCTATGAAAGACTCGGTGTTAGTTTTGATAAAAATTACTACGAAAGCGAAACCTATTTGTTGGGTAAAGATAGTATTCAAAAAGGACTGAAATCAGGTGTGTTTTATAAGAAACCAGACGGAAGCGTTTGGATTGATTTAAGTGATGAAGGCCTAGATGAAAAAATTGTTTTACGTGCAGATGGCACAGCGGTTTATATGACACAAGATATCGGTACAGCCATAAAACGAGTTGAAGATTTTGGAATAGATGAAATGGTCTATACAGTTGGTAATGAGCAAGACTATCACTTTAAAGTCTTATTTTTAATTCTTAAAAAATTAGGTTATGATTGGGCTGAGAATTTGTACCATCTTAGTTATGGAATGGTAGATTTGCCGAGTGGAAAAATGAAAAGTAGAGAAGGAACCGTTGTTGATGCTGATGATTTAATGCAAGACATGACATTAACGGCTAAACAGATTTCAGATGAGCATGGAAAAATTGATGACTACGGTGAAGACGAAAAACAAAACCTTTATGACACTATAGGGATTGGCGCTCTTAAGTATTTTATACTAAAAATTGACCCCAAAAAGCGAATAGTCTTTGATCCAAAAGAGTCTGTTGATTTTCAGGGAAACACAGGTCCTTTTATACAATACACCTATGCAAGAATTCAATCTATTTTAAGACAGTATGATGAAGACCTAAATCTAAAAGTAGATACTTGTCAACTGCATGAAAAAGAACGAGAATTAATTAAAATATTAGATCAATTTCCAGAAACTATTCAGCAAGCTGCTGATCAATACAGCCCAGCTTTAATCGCTAATTATGTTTACGATTTGGTAAAAGCTTTTAATTCTTTCTATCAAAATCTCAGTATTTTAGGTGCAGACACCGACAATCAAAAGTTATTTAGAATAAAATTGTCTGCCTCAACAGCAAAAATAATTAAAACTGGCTTCAACCTTTTAGGAATTAAATTGCCTGAACGGATGTAGTCTCTGTTTTAAAGAATTAAATCCAGCTGAGTTGACTTGACTCTACTTTATAGCTTAGAAAATCGATAATTTTTAAAGCATCTTCATATTTCAAATAATTAATTCTCTCATCGCCAGAAGCTGTATAAATCAATAAATCAGCGTGTTGATTGCGTTGTTGATACCAATTGCGTTTTAAAGCCAGTGACTGAATTTTATGTGTAGCGATATATTTCATATTGGTATGAATAGAGCCAGAATGAATTTTTATTAAATCCTCGTTTACGCCGATATGGCTTTTCCTCACTGTTTTTATTGAAATAATGAAAAATACAGTCATTAAGGCTGTAAAGACAATTAAACTGATAAGTAGATTTTGCCAAAAATACAACCCAAGACCAATGCCTAATCCCAGTATTGAATACCGTGTCATCAATCTAAACATCAAGCGTAAACTGCTTTGGCGTATTACAAATTCTTGATTATAAGGCAAATCAAACAAAGACTGAAACATAATATTGATTTCATCATCGCTTACACCTACTATGCCTATTTTATTTTTTTTATTGATTTCTTCAGATGAGGCTTGACTAATAAAAATATTTTTAATGCCAAAAAGGTCTTTTATGGGGTTTTGCTCCACTTCAAAAACTTGTGTTTTACTTTTTTTGATAACTTGGCTGATACGTTTAAAAAGCCCATAATCGACTTCAAATTCGTTATCAACTTTTGTGACTTTTAATTCAAAATATTTAATCACAGAGCTTGCAGCAGTAACAATAAAAGCAGCCATCAAAATAAAAACCACAAATCCACCAATATAACCGAGTGTTTCAGGAATTTGGTTGAGATAAGTTTCACCAAAATCAACGTCAAATAAGTTTGAAAAAACATCTTCAATATACTGATATAATGTGCCGATAAATGCCATAACCAAACCAAAACCTTTGAGATAGTTTGAGCTTATACCAACTTTTAATAAGCGTTTTAAGTTTAGGTGAAAAAGAACTTTGGGTTTTGTGTCGCTTTTAGTTGTGGTTTCTAAACTCTCGTTTTCTTCAACTTTATTGGCCTTATTTTCAAGTAGAATATGTTTTAGGTTGATGGCATCTTCTCGGCTCAAGGCTTTTATGTTGATTTCAGCTTTACCTTGACCAGCAGTTTCTATTTCAAAACCAACCACGTTGAGCATCTGCTGAATTAAATTTTGATTGATATTAATATTTTGAATTCGATCAAAAGCAATATCGACATCTGTAAACTTAAACACACCGTGCCTTAAAAAAAACCGACCGTTTTGAATATGAAATTTAAAATTCAGGTAACTTTTATAAGAATAAAGCAATTGCATGACTAATAGTAAAATAAAGCCTACAACTATATACTCCCAATAATTTTGTCTGATGTTGCTACTCAATAAAGGTAAAAAAGCAAAAATATTTTGCTTGATGCGTTTGACCAAATCCATTAAGAAAATGACCAGAATTCCCTTAAAATTCTGTCGTTGTGGTGTCGAAAAATCAGTTGTCATCTAAGTCTGCAACTTTTAGGATTTGGGCTTTCAATTTGTCGGCGTCGTTGGGATTGAGTCCTGCAATACTTAAATCGCCTGTTGCAGACCCAGCTGTGTAGGCTTTAAGGGTATAAATTTTAAAAGCTTTAAATACTAAACCTTGTTTTATCTCCACATGTTGAATACGTTTGTAAGGCACAATAGTTTGTTTAAACACAAAAAATCCTTTTTGAAAAATCAAGTCTTTTGCTCTGATGCCAAATTTTCTTCGAGGAAATCCTAATTCGATATCTAAAATAATAAACAAAAACAAAAGTGCAAAAACGCCTAGTATTAGATAGAAAACCAATGCAGGTAATTCCACAAAATAATTAAGTACTGTTAAACCTGAAAACACAATTAATGCCCAAAACACATAGAGTATTCTCAAAACTTTCAAATATGCCTTATCAACAGGGTGACCTTCAACCGTTTCAAAACGAGGTAAATCTACAAGGTCTAAAGTTTGGTTTTGAAAATCTAACATAATATTTCAATAAGTCAATTAAGAGATAATCATAAATCAATAATTCGTAATCAAAAATCTAAAATCAAAAATATACATTAGGGTATCCATTTAATATCCTTAAAGTTGGGTTTCCGTTTTTCTAAAAATGCATTACGACCTTCTTTGGCTTCATCAGTCATATAGGCGAGACGTGTGGCTTCACCAGCAAAAACCTGTTGCCCAACCATACCATCGTCTGTTAAATTAAAAGCAAACTTGAGCATCTTGATTGATGTTGGCGATTTTTCTAAAATTTCTTGTGCCCATTGATAAGCTTCTTCTTCTAATTTATTATGAGGGACAGCAGCATTAACCATACCCATATCAACTGCGTCTTGAGCGGAGTAGTTTCTACCCAGAAAGAAGATTTCCCTAGCCTTTTTTTGACCAACCATTTTGGCGAGATAAGCTGAGCCATAACCACCATCAAAGCTGGTAACATCAGCATCGGTTTGTTTAAAAATGGCGTGTTCTTTACTAGCTAAAGTTAAATCGCATACCACGTGTAAAGAATGGCCACCACCAACAGCCCAACCCGGTACAACAGCAATTACTACTTTGGGCATAAAACGAATTAAGCGTTGCACTTCCAAAATATTAAGTCTTGGCATACCATCATCATCAACATAGCCTTGATGTCCGCGAGCATTTTGATCGCCACCACTACAGAAGCTATAAACACCATCTTTTGACGAAGGTCCTTCTGCAGAAAACAAGACCACACCTATTGAAGTGTCCTCACGTGCGTCGAGAAAAGCTTCGTAAAGTTCTGCAACAGTTTTAGGTCTAAAGGCGTTTCTGACTTCTGGTCTATTGAAGGCAATACGAGCAACGCCATTAGATTTTTTATAAGTAATGTCGGTGTAAGATTTTACAGTCGTCCAATTCATAATTCAAAATAAGATTTGTAATCAGCGTGAAATGTCATTTCTGGAAAAAGTTCAATTATTTCAAAAACATAATCTTTATCCTGTTGATAAGCTTTTTGAAAAGTTATTAAAGCTTGGTCAAATTTCTTGAGATTAAAGTAAACACCAGCCAATCGATACATAAATTCAGGGTGATTTTCATAAAATTCTTGAGCGTAATCTAAAGTATCTAAAGCGTCTTTCCATTTCTTCTCTTCAATACAAATATCAATTTGCATTAAAAGATTTTCAAATTCATAATTGCCAAACTCTAAGGCGTGTTGTAGACCTTTTTTACTTTCTTCAAAATCGCCAAGTTCGTTATTAATGATGCTGAAGTTGCGCCAGTGGTGTGGGTTTTCTCCATCTATATTTAAAGCCTTATTGACAAAAGATAAAGCTGTTTTGTATTCTTTTTTGTTCATATAAAACTCTGTCAATGCCGACCAAGCTTTGTCCATCATAGGGTCTTCGTGAACTGCTTTTTTAAAAAACTTAACTGCTTCTGTAGTTTTGTTTAATTTCATAAAACACTTGCCAATTCTTAAGTAAGCATAAGCAGTTGGGTCATCAAGTTGATTTGAGATTTTATAATTTTCAATGGCTTCATTGTAGCGTTTAAGCCGCTCAAGGGCTTTTGCTTTTTCAAGATATGCACCGACAAAATAATCGTCTGAATAAATTGCAAAATCAAATGCCTGTAGAGCTCGTTGGTCTTCACCTATATCAAAATAGAGTTTACCAAGTTGATGCCAAGCAATTTCGCAATACGGATTTTTATCTAAAAACTGATTAAGATAAGCAATGGCTTCTTCTTGTTGATCTAAAAAATCAAAGCAATAAATAATGTTATACAAAGCAGTAAAATCATTTTGATCTTGATCTAAGCATTTCATATAACTGATTTTAGCCTTTTCAAAATTTTCCATAAATAAATACTCAATACCTATCAGGTTGTATATTTCTGAAGGTTGAATAGCAAAGTCTAAAGTATATTCTAAAGTTTCTATAGCTTCAAGATGACGATCTTGTTTAGAATAGATATTGGCTTGAAGCACGTAAATTTCTTCATTTTCTGGATCAACTTTTTGAAGATATTTTAACAAGTCTTCTGCTTGTGCGTGCTTGTCTTCAAAAATATAAATCTCAGCTTTGAGCAGCTTAAGGTCAGTGTAATTAGGGTGTTGGTTTAAACCTAACTTTAAAGCTTTTTTAGCTAAAGCCAGTTTACCCATATCAATATAGTGCTCAACAATTTCAACAAATTCGTCTGTATCAAAAAACAAGACGTTGTTGGTTTTCAGCATGTGTTCAAATTTTTCAATAGGGAAATCAAAGTCTTCGTTGGATTCAAATTTCATAAAAGAGACTTTTAGAATGTTTTACAAGTTAAAATTAAAAGGCTTTTCATTTGATTTTAGTTTTTTTGAGAGAGGTTGTTAACAAACTAATCAACAAAATATTTATTGGGTGCAAGTTACAAATTGTGTATTTAGGATTAACCCATTCAAATAAATACTTTTAGTCACATAATTCATCTAATATGTTTAAAATAATTCGACACCCTTTTTCTATATCATCATTAGTTATAGTTAAAGGTGGTGTAATACGAATGGCTTTTTTTTCGTAAAGCAACCAAAATAAAATTAAATTTTGTTCCTTAGCTTTTAATATCAGTTGATTAGCTAATTCTTCTGTTTTCATTATTAGAGCGAGCATCAACCCTTTTCCTCTAATTTCATTGATTAAAGGATGTTTTAGTCGATTTCTAATTAGCTGTTCTTTTTTACCAACTTGTTCAATGATTTCAGTTTCTTCTAAAATTTCAAGTGTTTTTAGAGCTGATGCTGCAATCACAGGATGACCACCAAAAGTTGTGATATGTCCTAATTTAGGCTTATTGCTTAACAATTGCATTAATTTTTGAGAAGCTGTAAAAGCACCGATAGGTAATCCTGACGCCATAGCTTTACCCATGACTAAAATATCTGGTACGACTTCAAAATGTTGAAATCCAAAAAGTTTACCTGTTCGTCCAAATCCAGGTTGGATATCATCTAAAATTAAAAGCGCGCCAACTTTTTCACAGCGTTGCTTTACTTTTTTGAGATAATTATTTTCTGGTAAAATAAAACCAGCCCCACCTTGAATGGTTTCAAGAATAACAGCTGCAGTTTTATCTGTAATTAAGTTTAAGCAATTCTCGTTGTTGAATTCTATATGAGTAATGTTTGGTAAAAGCGGTGCAAAAGCTTGTGTGCGTTCTTGATAGTCCATCAGACTTAATGCGCCATAGGAATTGCCGTGATAACAATGTTTTGCAGCAATAATTTGTGAGCGACCCGTTGCTCGTCTAGCCAATTTAATTGAACCATCAATGGCTTCTGTGCCACTGTTTACTAAATAGGTTTGTTCTAAGGGTTGAGGTAGAAGTCGAGCTAAAGTTTTAGAAACCTCAAGAGCTGGTTTTAAGACATATTCACCATAAACCATAACGTGAAGATATTGCTCGGCTTGAGTTTTTATAGCTTTGACTATTTCAGGATGACAGTGGCCCAAATTGCAAGCTGAAACACCAGCAACAAAATCGAGATGTGCTTTACCATCGGTCGTGTAGATGTAACTGCCTTTTGCAGATTCAACTTCAAGGCCAAGCGGATGTGGTGTGGTTTGCGCCTGATATTTTTGAAAATCCTTATCCATCAATTTTTTTGAGACTTCAATTTTGGCTTTAGTGT
>JASMTR010000097.1:0-19747 GCA_041694175.1 Bacteroidales bacterium | reverse complement strand
TAACAAATGTTACAAACCTGAGTTCGATTTAAATAATCTAATTTTATAAAGCCGTCAAATTGAGTGGTTTTTCTGAGTAAAACGAAGAATCCCGAATTAAGTCTGGAGTATCGAAATTAGGCTTTATAATGAAAAACAAACGTAAAATTTAGGATAAAAGTGAATTTGTGTTATTAGTCGAACTCAGGTTACAAGTAAAAAAATTGACCTCAATCATAATTTGAGTAATAAAATTTCTAAATTATATCAAGTTTGTGATAAGCTTTGTAAATTTGCACTTTCAAAATAAGATAAATGCATATTGAACAATTTACAGATAAAGCGCTATCACATTTTTCTTATGCTATAGTTTGTGGTGATTCTATTGCATTAGTTGATCCTGCCAGAAATCCACTTCCTTACTATAAGTTTGCCGAAAAGCATCAAGCTAAAATTGTAGCCATATTTGAAACCCATCCACATGCAGATTTTATTAGTAGTCATTTGCAAATTCATCAAGAAACTGGAGCGACTATTTATATCAGTAAAAATTTGGGCGCTGATTATCCCCATCAAACTTTTGATGATGGTGATGAACTTCAGTTAAGTGATGTTGTTTTTTCTGCTATTAATACACCGGGGCACTCTCCAGACAGTATATGTATTTTAGCTAAGGCTAAGCAAAGCTCTAAACAAGCCTTATTTACAGGAGATACATTATTTATTGGAAATGTTGGTCGACCAGATTTAAGAGAAGATGTTGGTAACATGAAAGCAACAAGAGAATCTTTAGCTAAATCAATGTACCACAGTATTCAAAATAAGTTTTCTCACTTACATGACGAGGTTTTAATTTATCCTGCTCATGGTGCTGGAAGTTTATGCGGAAAAAATATGAGTGATGCCTCATCAAGCACTCTTGGAAATGAAAGAACAGGAAATTGGGCTTTCAGACCTCAATCAGAAGAAGAGTTTATTAAAGAAATATTAAGTGATCAACCTTTTGTTCCTTCGTACTTCGGCTTTGATGTTGATACAAATAAAAAAGGTGCAAAAAATTTTATGTCTAGCATATGGTCTGTTCCATTAAATCTGAATGTTTCCAGTATTGAAAACGAGTATTTGATAATTGATACTCGAGAACAAGCCAAGTATAAATCTTCACATTTGCCAAATAGTATAAATATTATGGCAAGAAGTGAAAATGATAAATTTGAAACATGGCTAGGCGCTATTGTAAAACCCAATGAGCCTTTCTTTCTAGTTATTGAAAATATAGACAGTTACCAGTATATACTTGAGCGTATAGCAAAAATTGGCTATGAAAGTCAACTCTTATCTGTGGTCACTCTAGATAATTTAGTTAAAAATGAAAGCGATGCTATTTTAGATCTCGATAAGTTTAAATCTCAACCTAATAAGTACACCATCATTGATATTAGAAATCAAAGTGAAGTAGATAATGGATTAGTTTTTGAAGGTGCTCTGCATTATCCATTAAACAAACTAAGAGAGCAAGCTCAGAATATTCCTGAAGACAAACCAATAGTTGTTCATTGTGCTGGTGGTTATAGAAGTACGGCGGGATATAGTATTGTTAAAAACATAAAGCCAAACGCTGAAGTCTTTGATCTTAGCTTTGCTATTTCTGATTTTAAATCCTAAATATGCTAAAAATCAATATTGGTGGTGTTCCAGAACATTTTAACTATCCATGGATAAAATGCATTGAAGTTAATGCTTTCAGAAATATTGCAGATGTCAATTGGAAAGATTGCCTTGGAGGTACTGGTGAAATGGCAGATGACCTTGAAGAAGGTAAAATCGATTTAGCCATCATGCTCACCGAAGGAAGCATTAAAGAAATAGAGTCAGGAAAACCTTTTAAAATTATTCAAAAATATATAGAAACCCCACTACTTTGGGGAATTCATGTTGACGCCAACAGTTCATTTGAAACTATAGCGGACATCAAAGAAAAAACAGCTGCTATAAGTCGTTTTAACTCAGGATCACATTTAATGACATACGTTTTAGCTGAAAATAATTCTTGGAATTTGAACGCTATAAATTTTAAGATTTGTAAAAACCTCAACGGAGCCATAAAAGCTTTAAAAGCAAAAACTGCTGATTTTTTACTTTGGGAACGTTACACAACAAAGCCATTTGTAGATAATGGTGATTTAAAGCATATAGGCAATTGCCCAACGCCATGGCCATGTTTTGTCATAGTAAGTAGAATTGATTTTTACAAAAATAATAGTAAAGAGATAAATGAAATACTAAAAGTCATTAACTCAGAAACTATAACAGTTAAAAACAACCCAAAACTTCCTGAAATTTTGGCTGAGCGTTATCAATTGAAATTAAAAGATGTTAAGGATTGGCTATCAAAAACTGAATGGAGTCAAGACAGTCTCAACGCAGAAGTCATGAATTCATTAAAAGATAAGCTTAAAGAATTTGACATACTTTCATAAATTTAAAAAAATGACGCAACCTTTTTAAAGTTTTGTTATCTACTTTAAAAATACCCAAACTAATATGTATTATATTTTAACAGCTCTTATTATACTTATTTCAATAAATTTTTTACTTCTTAAGTATAGTAGTAACTCATGTGAGGTTGCACAAAAAAAAGAAACCAAAAAAGTTAATATGCCTGAGCGCAACAATTATATTCCTCAGCCTGCTATGGCAGATAAATAATTTTGGTTCTCTTAAAATAAAATAATAAAATCGATTTTCATATTTAACTCACTTACCAATCTATTGGTTCAATTCCATGATCTTGAAGGTAAGTATTCGCTTCGCTAAAATGCTTATGCCCAAACCAATACCCACGATTAGCACTTAAGGGTGAAGGATGCCCCGAGGTCAAAACTAAATGTTTCTGCTTATCAATTAAAGTTGATTTGCGTTTGGCAAAACCGCCCCAAAGCATAAACACCAGATTATCTCGATGCTCAGACAAAGCTGTAATTACAGTATTTGTAAACGTTTCCCAACCTTTTCCTTGATGACTTCCGGCCTGATGTGCTCGCACGGTTAATGCTGCATTGAGTAACAAAACGCCTTGTTTTGCCCAAGGTGTAAGATCACCACTGTTAGGAATAGATTTACCAGTATCTTGATGGAGAGCTTTAAAAATATTTTCTAATGAAGGTGGTTTTGAAACACCATCTTGAACCGAAAAACACAAACCATGAGCTTGACCTTCACCGTGATAAGGGTCTTGACCTATGATTACGACTTTCACACTGGGAAATGGACATAAATCAAAGGCCTTAAAGATATCACTTCCCTTAGGATGACATTTGTATTTTTTGTATTCATCTTTAACAAAGTCGACAAGATCTAAAAAATACGGTTTTTTAAATTCATCTTTTAAGATATTTTTCCAATGGGTTTGAATATTAACCTTCATGTTTATGTGTATTTTTGTAAAATTAATAAGCTTTAACTACATATGTCTCGTATTTCTTCTAAAACCTTATCCGATCTTGAATTTAAAGAAGTGTGTCTTCATATACGAGAGTATTGTGTAACCGCTTTAGGGCAAGATAAAGCTTTAAAAATTAAACCTTTTAATTCACACAAAACAGCCAAAACAGCATTAAAGCAAGTTGCTGAATACAAATCTTCTGATTTCGAAGATAAATCTATCCCAAGACATGGCTTTGATGACATCTCTCCGGATCTTAAACGCTTATCTATAAATGGAAGTATTCTAGAGGAAAAATCATTTGTTAGATTTAAAGATATATCAGAAACTGCTAATACGTTGATAAAGTTTTTTAAAAAAAATGAAGTCCTCTACCCCAACTTGTATCTCAAATTTTCTAAACTATATTATACATCTGACGTTATTGAAATCATCGAAAAAATCATTAACAAGTTTGGTGAAGTAAAAGATAATGCAAGTGAAAATCTAGGCGTAATACGTCAAGAAATACAAGTTACAAAAAGTAAAATTGGATCCAGTTTCAATAAAGCTCTTGGACAATATCAATCAATGGGTTATTTGGCTGATATCAAAGAAAGTTTAAGTGAAAATATTCGCACGCTCGCTGTCAAGGCCATGTACAGAAGAAAAGTTAAAGGCAAAGTCCTTGGGCAATCTAAAACAGGAAGTATAGTTTATATTCAACCTGAGTCAACCGATACACATACCAGAAACCTATTGAATTTATTAGCAGATGAATCTCAAGAAAAAAACAGGATTTTACAACAACTCACAGAAGATATCAGGCCTTTTTATAAATTGCTTTTAAACTACACCATGACGCTAAGCGATTTAGACTTGATTTACGCTAAAAAGCGTTATGCCAATGACATTAATGGGATTTTACCCGAAATTTCTAATGATAAAACTTTAGTCTTAAAAGACGCTTATCACCCCTTATTGCTAATTGCTAATAAAAAAATAGATGAAAAAACCTATCCTCAAGATATTAGTTTAGATAATAATCAACAAATTATAGTTATTTCGGGGCCTAACGCTGGAGGAAAGAGTATTACGCTTAAAACTGTTGGACTTTTACAGCTCATGCTCCAAAGTGGTATATTAATTCCAGTTCACGAGTATAGCCGTGTTTGTTTTTTTGATAATATCTTGACAGACATCGGAGACAACCAAAGTATTGAAAATCACTTAAGTACTTATAGCTATCGTCTAAAAAATATGCGCAATTTTCTAAAAAAATGTGATGACCAAACGCTTTTTCTAGTTGATGAATTTGGCACAGGTACAGACCCTGAACTCGGCGGAGCTTTAGCTGAAACTTTTTTAGAAGTTTTTTTTGAAAAAGGCGCTTATGGCATTATTACAACGCATTATGCTAACTTAAAAAAAATGGCTACTGAAACTCAGGGCATCAGCAATGCCAATATGATGTTTGATAGTAAAAACCTAAACCCTATTTTTAAGCTAAAAACCGGTGAAGCTGGGAGCTCATTTACATTTGAAGTGGCTCAAAAAAATGGCATTCCCTATAGTCTCATTAATCGTTCTAAGAAAAAAGTAGAGCGAGGAAAATTACGGTTTGATAAAAGTATTGCAAAACTTCAGCAAGAAAGGCGACAACTCACACAGACTAAAAATGAATTATCTTCAAAGACAGACCAGGCAGACCAAGAACAAAAACGCTTAGACGCTATAAATGAAAAACTTCAAAAAAAGCTTGAAAGCTTCCAAAACCTTTATGATAGTAATCAGAAGTTGATTTCACTAGGACAAAAGCTTAATAATATGAGCGAGCGTTACTTTATTCACAACAATAAAAAGAAATTAATCGCCGAGTTTTTGAGTGTTATAGAAAAAGAAAATGCTAAGCGAACACAAATCAACAAAAAAGAGCAGATTAAGCAGAAAAGACAAAGAGCAAAAACAGAAAAAGAAATGCATAACCGTATTGATAAAATACGCGAAAAGAAAAAGAAAGTTGCTGAAATAGAGGCTAAAAAACCACCCAAGCCTAAACCCAAACTTCATGAAGGTGATAGTGTACGCCTCTTTGACGGTAAGGCTGTTGGCACAATTGATCGTTTTGAGAAACAAAAAGCGATAGTCAATTACGGAGCGTTTACAACCTCTGTAGAACCTGATATGCTTGAATTAGTAAAAACCGCAAAATGAAAAAAGATAAAAAGCTCCCTGAAGACAAACAAATTATACTTTTTGATGGCATCTGCAACTTTTGCAACAATTCGGTTCGTTTTATTATGAAACGTGACAAAAAAGACCTTTACAGATTTGCTTCACTACAGTCTGAACTTGGAAACACTTTAACTCATGAGCGTGCTATCAATACAGAAAATGTTGATTCTATTATACTTATTCAACCAGGTGAAGCTTATTATATAAAGTCTGACGCTGCTTTAGAGATTGCTAAAAATATGTCAGGCATATATCCTATTTTGTCAATTTTCTTATTTTTACCACGTGGTTTTAGAGATTTCTTTTATGACCTCGTCGCTAAAAATCGTTACCAATGGTTTGGTAAAAAAGAGACCTGTCCTATGCCATCTCAGGAAGAGCAAGATAAATTTCTTGATGTTTGAATGAAATGAAAATTAAATTTAGCGCTAATCAAATAATAATAAACGACGATGCTAGACTTCAAGCTAAAATGTTTATTTTTTTACCGGCATTAAATTTCCTGAATTGTTTATTTCAAACATGATCTAATTGGAATGAATTAGAAAACTCACTTTTATACTTATTTTTTGTATTTTCAGTTATAATGTTTATGTTTTTGATATTTTATCTGTTTTATAATTCGTACCAAGAAATTATAGACCACGACCAGGTTCAATATTACAAAGTCAAAAATATTGTCGGAATAAAATTTAGATATTTAAAACTTGATAATGGTAAAATTCGTTTATTATATTTTAAAGGGAAATCAAATGAAATTAGCATATTGAAAGACCATCTGAAACAAAACAACCTTCCAGTATTCTCATAAGATATTCTTTAAATCTGTAACCAATATATTTAGCTTTAGTACTTTTGCAAAAAAAATTAATGAAACGTGTAGTAGTTGGTTTAAGTGGCGGAGTAGATTCAAGTGTTGCGGCTTATTTGTGTAAAAAACAAGGCTATGAAGTTATTGGCTTGTTTATGAAAAACTGGCACGATGACAGTGTCACCATAAGCGACGAATGCCCGTGGTTAGACGATAGTAACGACGCTATGATGGTAGCTGAAAAACTTGGTATACCATTTCAGACTGTAGACTTAAGTGAGGAATACAAATCCCGCATTGTTGACTACATGTTTAAAGAATATCAAAATGGACGAACGCCGAATCCAGATGTGTTGTGCAATCGAGAAATAAAATTTGATGTGTTCTTAAAAATTGCTGAATCTCTTGGTGCTGATTATGTAGCTACAGGTCATTATTGCAGAAAAACTATAACAGAAGCTAACGGACAAAAAACTTATCACTTATTATCGGGCTTAGACCAAAACAAAGATCAATCTTATTTTTTATGTCAAATTAATCAAGAGCAACTCTCAAAAATTTTATTTCCTGTAGGTGAACTTCAAAAATCTGAGGTAAGGCAAATCGCTGCTGAACAAAGTCTGATAACTGCTGAAAAAAGAGACTCTCAAGGCTTGTGCTTTATTGGTAAGGTGAAATTACCAGAATTTCTTCAACAGCAACTCAAACCTAAAACAGGCAAGGTCATTGAAGTTGACGCTAAGCATAGTATATTTCGAAAAGAGACCTCAAAAAATATTAAAGACCAAACTCAAAAATACCACTATAAATCTCAAGATGGAAAAGTGGTAGGCGAACACCCAGGTGCTCATTTTTTTACTAAGGGTCAACGCAAAGGCTTAAATATTGGTGGTACACCAGAACCACTTTTTGTGATAGAAACTGATGTTAAAGACAATATTATTTATGTAGGACAAGGTAAATCTCACCCCGGATTATACCGCAACGGTCTGAAAGTGATGAATGATGACATACACTGGTTGAGAGAAGATTTAAAACTTAAAGCGGGTGAAAAACAAAATTACTTAGCTCGAATTCGGTATCGTCAACCTTTAGAAAAAGCTACCTTATTTCAAAAAGAAGACGCTTTGTATGTCATTTTTGATAATGCACAAATGGCCATTGCTGAAGGACAATTTGTAGCATGGTATAAGGACGACGAATTAATTGGTTCTGGTGTAATTTCATAAAAAAATACAATGTTTAAAAACAACAGCATAACAAAATTATTTGATATTAAATATCCCTTAATTCAAGCGGGAATGATATGGGCTAGTGGCTGGAGGCTTGCTTCTACCGTTAGTAACGCAGGGGGTTTAGGCATTATCGGTGCAGGTTCTATGTATCCAGAAATATTAGAAGAACATATCGATAAGTGTCAAAAAGCTACAGATAAACCTTTTGGTGTGAATGTGCCAATGCTTTATCCCGATATTGACAAAATAATGCAAATTATAATTGATAAAGATGTAAAAGTTGTCTTTACTTCGGCTGGGAATCCTAAAACTTATACAGAGTTTCTAAAATCTAAAGGAATTAAGGTTGTTCATGTTGTTAGTAGTGTCAAGTTTGCACTTAAAGCTCAACAGGCCGGAGTTGATGCAGTTGTTGCTGAAGGTTTTGAAGCAGGTGGTCATAATGGCCGTGAAGAAACGACAACTTTTACGCTAATTCCAATGGTAAAAAAAGAGATTGACATCCCTTTAGTTGCCGCTGGTGGTATTGGCAACGGTCAAGCCATGTTAGCTGCTATGATTTTAGGTGCTGACGCTGTTCAGGTTGGAACACGTTTTGTAGCTAGTCATGAAGCTTCTTCACACATGAATTTTAAACAAAAAGTATTAGACATTAAAGAAGGAGAGACTCAACTCACCCTAAAAGAGCTCGCACCTGTTAGGTTAATCAAAAATAAATTTTATAAGGATATTCAAGATTTATATCAACAATCGCCTAGCAAAGAGGATTTGGTAAAGCTTCTTGGTCGAGCAAGAGCTAAAAAAGGAATGTTTGAAGGCGACTTAGATGAAGGCGAACTCGAGATTGGACAAATTTCTGGGTTAATTGATAAGCTTTTACCTGCAAAAACAATTGTAGAACAAATGATTAAAGAATACCGAGAAGCCAAAACAAGAATTTGTCAATAATAATATTTATTTTGAAGGTATTTCTTTTAGTAATTCACTGACTTTTTCTTCCCATTGTTTTTGAGCTTTACTATCTAAACTGTGTTGTGTTTCTTTATCATATTGATTTTGCATAGAAATTCGCTCCTTAACAATCTGATTATAAATCTGTTTTAAATCTTTTTTTATCGATGGTTTTAATTTATAATTATTAAAAGCATGTTTTAATTTTCGGGCATGAAATTCTGTAATATCGAAATGTAATTGTTCATGTTTTAATAAATAATCAGATTTTTCAGCGGGCTTGACCCAGGATTTGAAGGGTTTCATGTAAGCATAAACCTCGTAGTTGAAAACTTGTTCCCCGTCAATGTATTTTGTTTTCCATGAATATTTTATACCAGTATTAATAGAAGCCGCTTGAGGTGAATCGGCTTGAGGTTGGGCTTCAAAATTTTGCCATTGTATTGTATTCTCTTTTGTCCAAATTATTTCGGTTTGCGTAAAAGCTACATTTACAACTGACAAAAAATATAATATAATTATTCTAATTTTCATTTTGAAAATTAATAACTGCTTTGGCTAATAGTATAAATCAATTCAATAATAAATTACTCTAATTTATAAAAAGGTCTCCATAGCACTTTTTAAATCATCTTCACCTGAAATCATTTCAAATGAACTATTCTTTGCAATATCCAATTCTAAAGCATACACAAGTGCTTGAGCCACATCTTCTCTTGATATTTTTCCTGACTTGTTCAGTTGCTTGGCTATCTCTATTTTTTCACGACCATCTTCGTTAGTCAGAGCACCAGGTTGTATAATAGTGAACGGAATATCAGAAGCTCTTAAAAAATCATCTGCCGCTTTTTTGGCTTTGAGGTAATGTTCAAGACCTTTTACTTGTTCTGGTTTATCGGTACCCATAGAGCTCAACATGACAAACTTATGCAGATTGTATTTTTGTGCTGCTTTAACAGCGTTAATAGCACCGTCTCGATCTATGGCGGTAGTTTTATTATCACCTGTCTGTCCACCAGAGCCTGCTGCAAAAATGACTTTATCGATATCTTTAAAAGCCTTAGAAAAATCATCTTCCAAATCTCCTATTCTAGTATTGATACCTTGATTTTCAAAAAAAGGTTTTTGCTTTTCTTGTCTTATCATACCAAAAGGTTTATAGCCTGAAGCATTATTTAAAACTTTAGAAATAATTCTACCTGTTTTGCCGTTAGCACCTATTATTAAAATGTTTTCCATTGAAATTGTTTTTCTATGAAAATTCAATATATATTTTAATTTTTTATTTTTAATTAAAGTTAAATTAAAAGTCAACAGCCTTTAGTTAAAGTCTGCTAATAGATTGACTAATGAGTTTAATTGAAATTTTTTAAAAGTTATTTCTTTTGTTTATTATCATGACGTTGAGAGAAAATCATTGAAACTATCAAACAACTCATTGCAAATATTGAAAGATAATGGCTTGAATTATTAGTCCAACTCAAGTCCCTGTAATCTAACAAATACAAATCGATGGTAATTAAAAGTGCAGCAACTATGCTTAAGCCTATTCTAAGTTTTTTCATCGTAATAAAAATTTGAATTGCAACCAACTCAACCTAACTCGCATAAGCTTCTTCAAAATACTGCATGCTACTTTTAAGACGTTCAATGGTCAAATTCGTAATACGTTTATTGAGTGCACGATTGTTTTCAGCATAAATGATGTACTCGTCAAAAGTAAATAGTCCAATAAAAACACCTTTGATGATGTTACGAAGTTTAGTGTCATTTTTTACGGCGTGTTCTATATAATCGAGCTGTTTTTGAAGACTTAGAGTGTAGTAAACATTTTTGCGTTTTTTGATGTAATTTTTAAAAATCTCTAACAGCAAATCGTTTTGCAGTTTGGCAATGGGTCTCAAAGTTTTGTTTTGAAAACTTTCTTCTTCAGATGTAAGTGAAGTCACTTTAGCACCGGAAATTACAGGTCTTAATTCTGATAATTGTTGACTTCTGTTTTCCATGATGTGAGTTTTGATAAAAATAAAGATTATCAAAATGCCGTTTAACCTCTGGTTTTAGATGTTGTAAACAGGTTATTAACAATATGCTCTCGATAAAATTTTTATGGGCTTGTCAGCCAATAAAACTACTCGACCTGACGTGCCTTTATATAATATACTTGTCGTCACGTCAATTAATTTTTTCTTTTGCAATGAGAAATATTTGTATCCAAATGTGTCACATCGAGTGAGTTTTTCGATTGCAATGAGAAAAATTTGTATCCAAATGTGTCACATCGAGTGAATTTTTCGATTGCAATGAGAAAAATTTGTATCGAGATGCGTCACATCGAGTGTTTTATGATTTTTGACGATAGGAAAAAATTATAAAATGTATCGAGTGCACTACTCTACATCTTGCATTTTGGCTCTATTTCTTTTAAATGGCCTGATGATTAGTCGTTCAGAACGATCAAAATTGATGTAATTATAAACCCAATTTAAGAAAGTCACCAACCTATTTTTAATACCGATTAAAAACCATAAATGCACAAACATCCAAATATACCAAGCCACGAATCCACCAAGTTGGAACTTACCAATATCAACTACGGCCTTATTTCGTCCGATGGTCGCCATAGAGCCTTTGTCTTTGTATTCAAAAGGTTTCATCTTAACACCTTTTATAATGTTAAGAATATTTTTAGCCAAGTGCTGACCTTGTTGAATGGCAGGCTGTGCCACCATAGGATGCCCTTTAGGGTAGTCTTCACTATTCATTAATGCAATATCTCCTATAGCAAACACATTGTCGTAACCATCTACTTGATTAAAAGTATTGACTTTATATCGATTGGCACGATCTATCAAACTCTCTGCTCTTAAACCCTCAACTGGAGCACCGTGGACGCCAGCACTCCACACAAAATTTTCTGTCCAAAAACATTTGCCCGTATTTGTAGTGACTTCACAATTTTTATAATCTTCAACCATGGTTTCCAAATGGATTTGCACACCCATTTTAGATAAATATTTATGTGCATCGGCAGAAGATTTTTCAGTCATTGGTGGTAAAACTCTATCTGCTCCATCTAATAAGTGAATTTCAATTTCTTCGGCATCAAAATCTTTGTAGTCTTTTTTAATGATGTGGTTTTTTAATTCAGCAATAGCACCACTTAATTCAACGCCTGTTGGTCCAGCTCCAGCGATAACGAAAGTGAGTAAAGCTTTACGTCGTTCTTTATCACTTGTAATAGCCGCTTGCTCAAGATTTTCAAAAATTAAGCTTCTTAAATTTAAGGCTTGTGGCACCGTTTTCATCCACACGGCATTTTTTTCTACATTTTCGTTGCCAAAAAAGTTGGTTTTTGAACCTGTAGCAATGATTAAATAATCGTAACTTAATTCACCAATATTGGTTTCAATCAAATGCTTGTCCGCTTGAATACGATTGACTTCAGCCATTCTAAAATAACCGTTATCACTTCGGTTTAAAAATTTACGCAACGGAAAGGCTATCGAATCTGGCTCCAAACCTGATGTAGAGACTTGATACAATAACGGCTGAAAGGTGTGGTAGTTGCGTTTATCAATTAAAACCAACTGTACTGGTTGATTCAATAACTTTCGCGCCACAGACATACCACCAAATCCGCCACCGATGACGACAACTCTTGGATGTTCTGACTTTGGTATATTCATAAATACAAACTTTTCAAATACGTCTTATTTTAATACATTTGATTACAATATTTTGTAACATTAAGAAAACTTTACTACTTATAAGTTAATAACCAACTTTGTGAAATCTGAATTAGAGCAAAAATTTGTTAATCTTTTAGAAAAGCACCAAAACATCGTGCACAAGATTTGTCGTATGTATGCAGATAATGAAGCGCAACACAAGGATTTATTTCAAGATATTACGGTGCAGTTGTGGAAAGCTTATCCTAAGTTTAGAGGTGAGGCTAAGTTCTCAACTTGGATGTATCGTGTGGCATTGAATACGGCAATTACATTATACAGAAAACAAAAAAGAGGTATTAAAACCCAAAATATAGATAGCGTAGGCTTTAAAATAGAAGCCGATTATTACGATGACACGACAGAACAAAATTTAAAACTGATGTATGCTGCCGTAAAAGAATTGAATGATATTGATAAAGCTTTGGTTTTCTTGTATTTAGAAGATAAGAATTATACTGAAATTTCCGAAACATTAGGTATTTCTGAAGTCAATGCCAGAGTAAAAATGAATAGAATAAAAAAGAAATTAAAAACCATTATAAATCCGTAAAATGGATGAACTTGATTTATTAAAGCAAGACTGGAAACGACAGGAAAAAAGCCTGCCTCGTGTCAAAACCGATGAAATATGCCAAATGATGCATAAAAAATCGACCTCCATTGTAAAGTGGATTTTTATCATCAGTATAGCTGAATTTATATTTTGGCTGGGTTTAGAGTCTTTGAGTTTTTTTGAAAACAGCCACAATGTTATTCAACAATTAGGTTTGGAATCTTTTTATAGAATAACACTTATCATTAATTATGCTATGATTGTGGTTTTTATTGGCTTATTTTTTAGAAACTACAAAAGAATCAGCACAGATGATAATGTAAAAGTTTTAATGAAAAATATAATTACGACTCGCAAAACGGTTAAAGCTTATGTGTGGTTTAATGTAATCGCTTTCGGAGTTTCTTTTGTTGTAGTTTCAATAATAACTATTAATCAAGTTCTTGAAAACCAAAGTATAGAAGCCAAACTTGTAGGTTATGTGATATTGTTTTTTATTTTAGTGATAATCATTTTAATACTTTTTGGTTTTTACAGGCTTCTTTATGGTTTTTTAACCCGAAGACTTTATAAAAATTATAAAATTTTAAAGAAAATAGATCGAAATGATTAAACTTTGAAAAGACCATTGAGTTCAGCATCTATTTTGTTTATAATATCACCGAGATCTTCTGGTTGATCTACAAAATTGATATCATCAACATCAATAATCAATAAGTTGCCTTTGTTGTAATCTTGAATCCAAGCTTCGTAACGTTCGTTAAGTTTATTGAGGTAATCTATTGAAATAGAATTTTCGTATTCACGTCCTCGCTTTTGAATTTGATTGACCAAATTGGGTACTGTGCTTCTCAAATAAATGAGTAAATCTGGCGCTTTAGTTACTGACTCCATCAGGTCAAATAAAGAACGGTAATTTTCATAATCTCGATTAGTCATCAATCCCATAGCATGGAGATTGGGCGCAAAAATAAAAGCATCTTCGTAAATAGTTCTATCTTGAATAATGTCCTTACCACTTTCTCTGATATCTAAAATCTGTCGAAAACGTGAATTGAGAAAATACACTTGCAAATTGAATGACCAGCGCGACATATCATTATAAAAATCTTCAAGATAGGGGTTTTCTAAGACATCTTCGTATTGGGCTTCCCATTTAAAATGTTTAGCTAAAAGTTCTGTGAGTGTAGTTTTTCCTGCGCCAATATTCCCGGCAATAGCAACGTGCATGTAGTTTTATTTTGAAAGAATGGTATGTTGAATCACTTTTTTTCCGTCGTAAATATATAGGTTTTCATCAGTAAAAAAAAGATTTTTCCATTTAAGACTATTCGTATTTATAATATACTTTATCTCAAAATTTTTATTTAATATGTTTATATGCTCACCATCGTATAAAAGCAGTTGATTTTTAAATAAGTCAAAAGCTTTGATATTTTCCCTTTGAATGCTTTTAACTAAACTTCCATAAATATTGTAAACTAAAAATCCATTTTTAGTAATTAAAAAGCACTGATTAAAATTATTAGTCAACCCTAAAACTTCATCATTTATAGGAAGTGATTTGGCTAATGTTTTGTCAAAACGGTAATCGTATAATTCAAGTTGATTGAGGTCTATATTGTAAATCCAAAGGCTTTGATCTTTTGAAGTACCAGCAAAAGCGACATTTTTAAACGGAAAAGTAGCGTTAAAATCTTGACGGTCAATTTCGGTCATTCGGTTGTCTAACACCACAACGGTATTAGCTGATTGATAAAACAAAATAATTTTATTGGGATTTAAAATATCTACACGTTCTATTTCACCTAACTGAAAGTCTTGAAAGGCAATAGCATCTTGATTTTCAGGTTTTTTGAAAAGCGAGTTATTTTTGATGTAATACAAATTTTGAAACTTATCTATGCCTACAAATTTATCGGCTTTAAGCTGAAAAGAGTCAATGGCTTTTAATGTAGCGTTTTGGGAGAAAGCATTTGGGCTAAAAAAGCATAGAAACAAAACAATAGGAAATATTTTGAAAAATTTCATATTGTAAAGTTAGGAATTAATGTCTAAATATTTAGCATTTCATATCTATATTGAAGTCTTTGCAAAAGTCAACTAATCAAAAGACAAAAGATAATTACTGTTAATAAATTTCGTATTTCATTGACATCTTTGGAACCACTAATGCACTAATTTTTTTTTTAATAACTTTTACAGTTAGCAAATTAGAGCTTATGGATTTATAAAGATTTATAAAACCCAACTTTAAACCACAACCGATGCCTAAATCGGTTTTCAACCAAATAATCATCGGTTCTGTAATCTAATCCTATTTCTAATTTGTTTTTGTCATTAAAATAAAAACCTAAGCTTGCTGTAACCCTATTTTCTATATCATCTTCGCCACTTTGATACATATAGATGATTTCGTTGCTAAAACTAAGATATTTCTCACCTGGGTCAACTTCAAAGCCTTGGAGCGGAATTTGACTTTTTAGTCTATATCTCACTCGCCAAAGAGGTGCTGCATTTTTAAAAAAAGTTTGGTCAGTTCTGATTCTATGACCAATCCTTAAATTGGATTGGCGTTGTAAAATTGAGATTTGCTGTATTGTTCTATTTGTATTTTCTCCATCTTGCATCCTGTATTGATAACCAATATCAACCTTGATAAAAGGTGTCAGTCGTCTTCCTAAGAAAGTTTGTAAATCAGTTTGCCGATGGTTGTATTTCCACTCATCGTTTAAAGACGATTGGTTATCATAAACACCATTTTGCGACTCTACTTTATGGGTTACAGAATAGGTTTTATTAAGTTTATAACTCAGTGAAGCTTCAGGAAAAAACCCGCTTATAAAGCGATTGTCTTGGGCAAATTGTTTTTGACAAACTAAAGCTAAAGCAATAGTAATTATTAAAAAAAGGTGATTTCTCATTAATAATCTAAAATGTCTGTAGATTTAATTTTTATTTTTCGACGGTTTATTAATTCTCCTTTGTTATCAAACAAACCTTCCCAAAGCTCTTTTCCCTTTTCGTTTTTTCCATAAAATTCAATTTCATAGTTTGTGGTGATATCTTCACTCATCTCGTTTTCATCTATCATATCTTCTAAATCGTCGTTACTTCCTAAATACTGAATTTGAGTCTTTTTAACTTTGAATTTAGAAAACGTGTCTTTAAAATAACTTTCAATTCGTTGTTTTGCTTTAGAGTCAATATCATCAAAATCAATAGTTACTTCAATGTTTATAATATTACCATTAGGGTTAATTTCTACACTGTGTTTTTTCTTATTATGCTTCAGTTTTGCTTCAAATGATACGATATCGCTTTCAGTTTGATAAAACCATTTTACTCTGCTTATGTCTTCGTAGGCGTCTTCAAACCAGTTTAAAACTTCAACGGGGACTTCGCTTTTTTTAATGCGTTTTTCTACCTCAACCTTGGTTTGCGCTCCAGCAAGTTGAATAGTAAACAAAACTAAAAACAGACTAAGTGTATTTTTCAAGTTTTCTATTTTTTAGTTGGTTGGTCTACAAAGGGTCTTTTCTCGCGATTGGCAATTTCCCAAGCTGTATAAAAAATCAGTTTTGCACGCTTAGCTAAGAGTTCATAATTGATTTTATCAGGCGTATCTGTAGGTTGGTGATAATCTTCGTGAGTTCCGTTAAAATAAAATATCACTGGAATATCAAATTTGGCAAAATTATAATGGTCGCTTCGGTAATAAAAACGATTAGGATCGTCTTTAGCGTTGTATTTATAATCTAAATCCAATTGCACATACTTGTCGTTGGTCGCTTCTGAAAGTTCGTGAAGTTCAGTACTTAGGCGGTCACTCCCTATCAAATACACATAATTAGGATTGTCTTTATGCCGATCATCTACTCTACCAATCATATCAGTATTTAAATTAGCAACTGTATTTTCAATGGGAAAAATAGGATTTTTAGAATAATACAACGAGCCTAAAAGTCCTTTTTCTTCAGCAGTGACGTGTAAAAATAAAATACCGCGTTTAGACTGATAACCATCGTTTTCTGCTTCTTTAAAGGCTTTGGCAATTTCCATCATCGCTACGGTTCCCGATCCATCATCGTCGGCTCCATTGTAGATTTGGTCACCTTTAATACCGACGTGGTCATAATGTGCCGAAATAACTAAAATTTCATCTGTAGAACCATCGCCTTCTATAAAAGCAACAACATTTTCTGAATCTGGCAGTCTATCATTAAAAAAAGAAGATGGAATATCTTGGTAATAATCCTCATCGCCCAAAGGTGATTTCACACCAATAGATTGATAGAAGTTTTTAAGGTATTCAGCTGCTTTTTTTTGTCCCGGCTTCCCTGTGTCACGCCCTTCAAACTCGTCTGAAGCAAAAGTGTAAAGCTTATTTTTAAGTGATTGAGGTTTAATAGTTTCTGCGTATTTTTCTGGACTAATCTCTGTGATGTCCTTTTGGGCTTTGCAACCTATTACGATAAAAATGCTCAAGCTTATTATTATAGTCTTCATGAAATTTGATTTAAATGCTAAAATACAAATCCCATCCTTAAAATAAATATGTTTTAGGAATTATATATAATTCTTACTTTTAATAAAATCATATTAAAGTTTTATATTTCACAGCTCTGATTATAAGTGCCTAAAAAATGATATTTAATATCTATAATAAATAATTTAGAGGATTAAACTGAAGAAGATTGTTTATCCCGCTCTACTAATTCAATTGCTTTTTTCATTAGTTTAAAGGTCTCTTTAATATCGTGATCTAATCCAATTGAAAATCGCACTAAACCATTTGATAATCCCATTTCTTGTTGTTCTTCTTCAGAAATTTCACTTGAAGTTGATGTTCCAGAAGCACTGAATAAAGTTTTGTAAAAGCCTAAACTTACGGCTAAATATCCTAAATTCTGGTGTTGCATCATTTCCATAATGGCATTGGCTTTGTCAAGAGTTCCAAAATCAATGGTCATGAGTCCTCCATAACCTGTTTGGCTTGAAAGATACTTAGTAAGCAATTGGTGCTGAGAATGCGATTTTAAACCCGGGTAGCTAACTCTATAGCCAAGGGCTTCAAATTGCTCTGCAAGATATTTTGCATTTTGAGAATGCTTTTGCATTCTTATGGGAAGCGTTCTTAAGTTTTTTAAAATGGACGCCGCACGCAAACTGTCTAAAGTTTGTCCAAGTAACATGGCTAAACCCGTATTGACGTCTTTTAGATTTTCAATAAACTCAGAAGACGCACAAACTGCACCAGCAACAGCATCTGAACTTCCGTTAATAAATTTGGTCAAACTGTGTATCACAATGTCAGCACCATGAATCGCAGGTTGCAACATGATAGGCGAAAACGTATTATCAACTACAAATTTAGTTTTGTGCTTCATTGAAATTCCTGAAATTGCTTTAAAATCAACTACTTCAAGCAATGGATTGCTTATAGATTCACAGTACAATATTTTGGTATTTGCAGTTATAGCATTATTAATGTCTTCAATGTTGGTGAAGTCTATAAAGGTCGTTTGAATACCAAACTTGGGTAAAACATTTTTCAGAAAAGCATAAGTGCCACCATAAATTGTTCGGCTGGCAACGATGTGGTCGCCGTTCTGGCAAATTTGTAAAATTGTGGATGTAATGGCGCCCATTCCTGATGCAAAAACTGTAGCATCTTCAGTGTTTTCCATTTTAGCCAAAGCCGAACTCAAATATAAATTGCTCGGCGAGGTATGGCGACTGTATAAAAAACAACCTTCTGTTTGACCTTCAAAGGTATCACTCATACTTTTAGCTGTCATAAATGTATAAGTTGAACTATCAGATATTGATGGATTGACACCACCATATTCTCCAAAAAATTGTAAATCTTGTATTTGTTTTGCTGGGTGTTTAGACATAATAATATTTTTATCTAAATTACTGTTTTATAACTTTATTTACAATTCAATGTTTTATAATTAGTTTTATTTTCTATTTTTTCAATAAAAAAAGGAATATTTATCTATTTTTGTGTATCAAAAACATATATTGTAAATAATTTATCATGATTAAAATTGACGACAGAGACAAGCAAATCTTAAGCTTACTTCAAGCCGATGCAAACCAAACTACGAAACAGATTGCAGCTAAAATAAAACTCTCTCAAACTGCTGTTTATGAGCGCATAAAGCGTTTAGAACGGGAACAATTAATTACAAATTATGTTGCTTTACTTGATTTAGAAAAGGTTGACAAATCTTTTACTGCCTTTTGTATGATAAAATTAATTGATCACACTAAAAAAAGTTTAGTACATTTTGAAAAAGACATTTTAAAATTAGATGAAATTACTGAATGTTATCACATCAGTGGTGAATATGATTACTTACTTAAAATAAATGTTAAAAACATCAAAGCTTACAGACAATTTATGGTCGATAAACTGACGTCTATTCCATTTATCAGTAGCACCCAAAGCGCTTTTAATATCAATACGGTTAAATATAGCACAGCTATTTCTTTGACATAACTTTATCAGTTTTGGCATAATAAATCTTTATATTTGAGATAAAACTAAGTATGGCTTTTCAAACTCAAAATCCCTCCACTTTAGAAATATTAAACGCTTACGATGCATTGAACCCAGATGATATAAAGAATGCTATCAAAAAAGCCCATCAAACTTTTTTAAAATTTAAGCATAAAAAGCCAAAATCAAGAGTGGATAAAATGAATAAATTGGCATAATTGCTTAAATTTAATAAAAATAAATATGCTAAACAAATCAATTTAGAGATGGGATAACCCTTTAATGAAGCTATTGGTGAAATTGAAAAATGTGCT
>JASMTR010000096.1:0-3307 GCA_041694175.1 Bacteroidales bacterium | reverse complement strand
GTGCTGGTGGAATTAACTATTTTACGGAACAAAAACTCGCTCGAATTTCGTGGGATATGATTGACCCTAATTCGCAAGGGAATGGAATTGGAAAAAAACTAACTCAATACAGAATTATTCATTTAAAAGAAAAAGAAAATATTGAGTTAATAGTCGTTCGGACAACTCAACTTGTCTATAAGTTTTACGAGAAAATGGGATTTGAACTTGTAAAAATTGAAAAAGATTTTTGGGCAAAAGGTTTTGACCTTTATCAAATGGAAATGAATATAAAATACGCCTGCCAACAACGTATATAGCTCATAGCTGGGCAGTTGACTAATCGAAGTTAAGGCATATTTGCAAGTCCGCCAAATTTTTTAATTTGCCTTATTAATAAAAAAGGTAATAAGAAAATTAAAAAAATCGGCTCGTGCTTAACCGAAAAATAATCGCTAATTTGCACGCTACGAGCCATATACAAGACCGTTGGGCGTCATATTGAAAAGAACTGAAATTTTAACAAAAAAACTGAATTATGAAAAAAGTATGCATTTATTTAATAGTAGTAACCTCTTTAATTGCTTTTGGTTGCGAACAATCTACAAAGAAAAACGATTCAAAAGAATCGACTGGAAAGCTTTTGGAAAATAACGATGAATTAAAGGAGCTTGATATTGAATCTTTAAAATCGGTGTTTGGGATGGAAGGAAAAGAAAAAGACGGACAATTCAAAGTTACAGTTCCTCAAAATAACTTGAATGTAATGGTCGATGGTTTCAAAATCATTCCTCCTATGGGATTAGGAAGCTGGGCTGCATTCGCCCCAACTTCGGGAAAACCTATGGTTATGGGAGATATTGTTGTTACGGAAAAAGACTTAAAACCAGTACAGCAAGAAATAATAAAACAAGGGTTAACAATAACAGCAATTCACAATCACTTTGTCCGAAATGAGCCTGATGTGATGTATATGCATATTGGGGGAATGGGCGATGAAAAAAAATTAGCTAAAAGTGTCAAAGCTGTTTTTGATAAAGTAACTGAAATAAGAGGTGCTAATCCATCAAGTGCAACTATTTCAACAGTGCAAAATACTCTTGACACAAAGTTGATTGATAGCATTTTGGGATATAGCGGAACTATGAATAAAGGAGTATATAAAATCACTATCGGTCGGCCAGATGTGAATTTAAAAGAACACGGTGCACCAGTTAGTACATTTTTAGGTTTTAATACTTGGGCAAGTTGGCAAGGAACAAATGAAAAGGCAGCGGTAGCAGGGGATTTTACGATGCTTGCTGATGAAGTAGCCCCAGTAATAAAGGCTTTGATTGAAAATGATATTGAAGTAGTTGCTCTTCATAATCATATGGTTCACGAAAACCCAAGAATTTTCTTTCTACATTATTGGGGTGTTGGACCCGTAGAAAAATTGGCTAAAGGATTAAGAGAAGCCTTAGACAAGACAGGGGTAAAAAATGAAAAAATGTAGGATAAAAAATACGAACGCCCAACAGCGGCTATGCGCCAGGCGGGAAACCCGTCTTCGGTTGACAAATTACGGATACGAGAAATGAGCGTTTCCAAAAGAACAATTCCGGGAAAAAGTCCCGCCCGATCGCATAGCCGCGGAACGTTAGCTACAACTACTAAATAATTATTTTTAAGAATTTAGGCTCACCCATTTTTTGATAAAATAATTTGAATGGAATTTCTTCAGTGGAATTTTGATTAATCTGAATTGATGTGCTTATCACGAAAAAAACTGCAAATAATATAAAATTAATTTGACTGCAAATCTTAAACTAAATTTGACAAAATTGAAACCAATGCAAAATTCGACGAATTAATTGAAAGTCAAACACGGAGAAAAGCTTAAATATCCAAGTGAATGGCAGCTTTGCAAATGAAAAAGACGATCAAAGGAAAACAACGACGAATGTTGCAAACTCTAAATTAATGGCTAATATTCAACGGATTTTGAATTAAACGAAAATGATATTGAATTTGACACGTGGAATGAAAAAAATGGGTGCGAAAGGCTTGGGCGTTTTTCTGCAAAAGTAATCTCCTACTCGACCGCTACACACAACAATATGTATCATTAATGGCTGAGTTTGGGCGGAATTTTAAGGTTTGTAATTATTTTCTATCTTTTCAAATGAAATCGAAAATGTGTTGAGTTTTTGCAAGCCACTAATGATACACGAGACCGTTGGCAAAAATTTAATAAAAAACACTAACCAAAAAAAAACATTATGGGAGAATGGTCAAGAAAAGTTGGAGAAAAAGGTGAAAAAATAGTAGAATATTTTTTTAATGAAATTCTAGGTTACAAAACAGCTTTAGATGATGAAACCATTGAATGTATAAAAGGTGAAAAACATAAAACTAATAAATCCAAAAAAACTACACATGGTGTTGATGGTTTAGTAAGCTCTGTAAGCCCTTTAGAAGATAATGTCTTAGAAATCGGAGTTATATCAGTAAAATATACTTCAAAAAAATATCCGAATTCTCCTAAAACTGAATTTAAAAAACACATAAGAGATTTGGCTTATACTTTAGAATGCTTCAAATACTCTAAGTTATTATCGAACACAAAAAAGCAATTTCAAAATATCGCTAGAACAGATATAACTGGTATACTTGTTTGGGCTTCTAATAAAAGCGATAACAATGAAAATATAATTTCTAAATTTTCTAATTCAATATTAGATAGTGATTTAATATTCGACAAAATAATAGTTATTGATAATGATAGACTTACTTTTTTTGTTGATACAGTATTAAATATTAAAGAGAAATTTGGAGAAGAAAATGTAAGGTTTGTTTATCATAATACAAATCTTAACACCAATTCACTTACTTCCTTGAGTTACGGTCAATTTTTACCGATAAACTATTTGTATTCCAATATAATACCTTTAAGAATATCAAATAATGGTGAAATAGAACTTTTAATTAGCTCAAAAGATAATTTCAACATAAATCATTTACATCAATTATTACATTTTGCAAAGAGTTTCGACCATTTAGACTCAACAAATAAGGTTATATTATCATTTCCAGAATATAATGAGTTAGACAACATATCTGACATTAAATCAGCTCTAATGAATTATGATAAATATGAGTTGAATAAAAACTTGTTTTTAAAAACCCATATATCTAACTTCAAAAACTTTTAAAATGCAAATCAAAATTTTACCACAAGGAGATAAAATTAGACAACTTCTAACTAATCCAAATATTACTTACTCAAATATTAATAATTTGCTTAGGGAAAAGGGAGTTTTTTTAAATACTAATAATAAAAACAATT
>JASMTR010000095.1:0-3583 GCA_041694175.1 Bacteroidales bacterium | reverse complement strand
TTTCATAATTTCCGCTATCAACAAAATTTAACCTTACTATATTACAGATTGTTCGAAGGACATTTTGTTCTTTTCAAATTAAGTTTATACATGCAATTATAGTTTATGAAATTCTGCTTTCATCTTATTAAAAGTGGTTAATTTTTCGAATCCTATTTCTCTAAGTTGGTTGATTGTATAGTCAAATTTTTGAGCAATATCTTCAGTCGTATGACTGTCAGAACCAAGAGTTAAGATTTCTCCTCCAAGTTGATAGTATAGTTTGAGTATTTCAAAACTAGGCAGCGGATTTCCCCCATCCAAACGATAACCAGAAGTATTTACTTCTAAACCTTTATTTTTTTTAATGATAGTTTTTAAGATTTCTTTGATTAAGTTTTCTGCCTGCTCATTTTTTAGTAAATCTGGCTTCTGCTTAAAATCTCCATAACGTCTGATAATATCAAGATGACCTATTACATTATAATTATTATACTCCTTTACTACTGCAAGGACAGTTTTTAGATATTGAATATAGGCTTCCCACTGATTGTAACCTGAAAAAAAATCACCATTATAAAGATCATTTTTTTCAGCAGTGTGGAAAGAAGCGATGACGAAATCAAAGTCATCTTTCAAATATTGATCACATTCTGTTAAAATGTGAGACTGTAACCCCATCTCTATTCCTTTTTTTATAATCAATTTATCTTCATATTTTTTTTGCATCTTTTCTATTGCTTTTAAGTATTTTTCCTTATCTATTAGAAATTCAATTGTATTATCCTGATAATCAATATCATGATGGTCAGTTATGGCTATTTCTGTTAAGCCTTTTTTAACAGCTGTCTGACAGAGCTCTTCCATTGTCATTTCTGAGTCAGCTGAAAATTGTGAATGCAGATGGTAGTCAAAAAACATTTAAGCATCTCCTTTTAATATAATATTTAAAACTTTAGTAAGTAACAGATTAATATATCTATATCATAGCATATTAACTAATAAAACAAAAATAAATACTTGACACAATCAATTTTAAGAATAATTTGTAATTAGCTTCCAAATTGAATATAATAGTAATAGCACGACAAAAAATTTGGGAGGGATAAATGATGGAATATAGAACCGTTGGCAAAACAGGAGTTCAGGTTTCCCCACTTTGTTTTGGCACAATGTCATTTGGTGGGATTGCTGATGAAGAAATGTCCAGAAAAATGTTTAATGCGGTGCGAGAGCGTGGTATTAACTTTTTTGACACTGCTGACGTTTATAATGAAGGTCGTTCTGAAGAATTTTTGGGTAAATTTATGCAGGAAAATAACTGCCGCGACGAATTAGTTATTACTTCTAAGGTTTTTGGTAAAACAGCTGCCGATGTCAATGCCAAAGGACTTTCTAGACGGCACATAAAATTAGGTATAGAAGAGAGTTTAAAAAGATTGAAAACTGATCGAATTGACTTTTATTTTGTACATAGTTTCGATTCTAAAACTGATATGGCTCAGACTTTGAGGGTGCTTGATGATTTAGTAAGAGAAGGTAAGATATTATATCCTGCTGTTAGTAATTGGGCAGCCTGGCAGATTGAAAAGTCTTTAGGTATTTCAAAGAGAGAAAGCCTGGCTCGTTTTGAATGTATACAACCTATGTATAATCTTGCAAAAAGACAGGCTGAAGTTGAAATACTGCCAATGGCTGAGGCAGAAGAACTAGGTGTTATTTCATATAGTCCTTTAGGGGGAGGATTATTAACCGGTAAATACGGCAAAGATAAAAAGCCGAAGCAGGGAAGATTAGTTGAAAGAGATATGTATGCAAAAAGATATGGTTTAAAACAGTATTACCAAATAGCTGAAGATTTCAACAAACATGCAGCAACAAGAGGGGTAGATCCTGCCTCTTTAGCAGTAGCTTGGGTAATGGCAAATCCGGCTATTACTGCACCAATCATTGGCGCCCGGAATACAGAACAATTAAAAGGCTCACTAGGAGCTTTAGATATAGAAATGACTGATCAGTGGAGAAAAGAAATTACTGAGCTTTCAATAACTCCTCCACCAGCAACAGATAGATTGGAAGAACAAAAAGACATTAGTTATTTTTAACTAAGTTAATTAAAAAATTCAAAAAGAGAGGTCTGTCAAGGTATATTTCTGGCAGACCTTTTTCGATTTTAAATTTAAAAAGAATAGTGTTAAAATTAAGACATTAAAGAAAAAACTTAAATAGCTTGACAGTTAAAGAAAATATAAATATAATAGATATAATATTTTAATACTTTACCATGATAAAGCACTAAAATATAAAGGGAGGGAAAAATAGATGAATGCATTTGTAGAAGGGGTTCGCGACATTTTACCAGCAGAGCTTAGAAAAAGAAGAGCTATTTATCAGACAATTAGAGAAGTGTTTGAAGCTAATGCCTATCGGGAAGTTATTACTCCAACACTTGAATCATTAGAGTTATATGCAGGGGTTGAGGGTTTGGTCGATAAAAGTGAGATGTTTAAAGTTGTTGATGATAAAGGCCAAATTTTGGTTTTAAGACCTGACTTAACAATGCCAATTGCAAGGTTGGCAGCAAGCCGCTTTCAGGATAGTCCTCGTCCACTTAAATTTTCTTATTTGAGTTCAGCTTTTCAATCGAAAAATTCTCAAAGTTTGAGTTTGAAGGAAAAAACTCAAGCGGGAGTTGAACTTATAGGTTCAGCCAGTTTAGAATCTGATTTAGAAATGATTTTATTACTGCTTAAAACAATGAAAAAAGTTGGAGTAGCAGAACCACTAATTGATGTCGGTCATGCTGATTTAATCAATGAAATTTTTGCGGATTTAAAAATAGCTGAGGATGAAAAAAATGAGCTGCGCAGACTTTTAGCTGCAAAAAATAAAATAGGAATTAAAAATTACATTCAGGACATAGAACTAACCGGGGATGCTGAAAAAGTTCTATTGCGTTTACCATCATTATTTGGTGATCCGAAAAAAGTTATTAAAGAATTAGAAAATATGCCTCTTTCAGCTGAAACTAAAAAGGCTTTAAAAAATCTGGAGGAATTATTTAATAAATTAGAAGTTTTTGAATCTCTAAAACATATTACTTTTGATCCAATGCTAATTTCTCGTCATGGATATTACACCGGGGTAATTTTTAAGGGTTATGCCAAAGGTTATAGTAACTTACTTGCTAGTGGTGGCCGCTATGATAATTTGACTGAAAAATTCGGGATCGAAGAAGCAGCGGTTGGTTTTGCTTTAGAAATTGAAAACTTGCTTGATTATTTAAATCGAACAGAAAATTTTAGTGATAATTTAAAAAAAAGATTTTTAATAGCTTATAAAGATCAAAATGATCTTAAATTTGCCTATGAACTTGCAGAAGATCTAAGAAATGCAGGCTTTGTAACAGAGGTATATAATAATGCAGATCAGGAATATTTAGATTTTCAACAGGTTGATTTTGAGATTTATTTAAAAAATGATGGGCTGGAATTAAAACAATATGGTGGAGAAACTACCGAAATTGAAAGAAATCAAAAAGAAGCCCTCGAATATCTTATCTTAAATAAAATAGAGGAGTGGGAATAATGGATAATCTCTGTAT
>JASMTR010000094.1:0-9369 GCA_041694175.1 Bacteroidales bacterium | reverse complement strand
GCCCGTTGTAGTTTTGCTCCTTTGCCTTTATAAACTGGAAAACCAGCACCAGTGATTTTATTGCCTAATTCAAAATCAATAATATCATATTTTTTGGCGAGTTCCCAATGCGGTAAAGCTTTGTCGTGTAATTTCGGAACATCTCCTTCAGCGTAAATTTCCTCATTGTCATCCTCAGTTTGTCCTGTTGGAACAGTGTCGTGAGGCACGTTAGGAATTTGATATAACAGTTCTTTCAACTCTTGTTGAAGCCTATCATGTTCCTCAGAAAGTGATTTACTTTTTTGTTTGAGTTCTCCTGTTTCAGCTTTTAGTTTATTGGCTTCTTCAGTTTGCCCATCTTTAAAAAGCATCCCAATTTGCTTAGAAATACTATTAGATTTAGCCAAAACCTCATCAAGCTCAGTTTGTGTAGAACGTCTTTTTTCGTCTAAGTCTAAAACCTGAGTAAAAAGAGAATTAGCTTCAAAATTTCTCTTTTTTAAAGCTTTTTCAAATGCTTCACGATGCGTTTTGATGTCTTTTACTTCTAACATGCCAAAAATTTGTGGTGTAAATTAATTGGCAAATTTAGTAAAAGCTTTGATTAATGATTAATTTTACTTTATTGTTTTTAGAGTTTATTAAAAACTTAGACACTTGTAAAATTTCAATTTTTAAGCAGAATTATGCGTAGACCTGACTTTTTAAAACCTGAAAATAAAGTTGCAATAGTCTGTACAGCAAGAAGTGCAGATAAAGAAGATTTAAAATACGCTCTAAATATTCTTAAATCCTGGCAACTTCAACCCATATTAGGACAAACAATTGGCTTAAAGCATCATCAATTTGGCGGAACCGATGATGAAAGAGCATCTGACTTACAACAACACATTAACAACCCTGAAATTAAAGCTATTTGGTGTGCTAAAGGTGGTTATGGTACAGCCAGAATTATTGACCAAATAGATTTTACGCCATTGCTTAAAAACCCAAAATGGATCATTGGCTATTCTGATGTCACGGCTTTGCATTTGCAACTTCAAAATATAGGCCTTTGCAGTCTTCACGCTCAAATGCCAGTAGATATTGAAAACAAATCAGAAACAACTCAAAAAAGCTTAAAGCAAAGCTTGTTCAAAAACCCCTTTGATATTTACTATACATCAAAATTTCAATCTCAATCTGGTCTAGCACAAGGCCAACTTATTGGTGGTAATTTATCAGTATTATATTCGGTTTTAGGTTCTGAGTCTGTACCGAGTTTTCAAGATAAAATTTTATTTCTTGAAGATTTAGATGAATACCTCTACCACATAGACCGAATGATATTAAGTTTAAGAAGACAAGGCATATTAAAACAGTTAAATGGTCTAATTATAGGAGGAATGTCAGCTATGAATGATAATTCTATTCCTTTCGGAAAAAGTGCTTATGAAATCATCGAATACTACACAAAAGATATCGAAATTCCTATAGCTTATGAATGTCCTGTCGGCCACGAGTTTGATAATTATGCTTTAACTTTAGGGGCAACTATTAAGTTAAAAGTCGAAAACAATCAAGTTTCCATTAAATATTAAATTATGGCAGAACACAATCAACTCGGTAAAGCTGGAGAAAGCTTGGCTTTAAAACACTTAAAAGACAAAGGCTATGATATTTTAGCTAAAAACTATCGTTTTCAAAAAGCCGAAGTTGATATTATTGCTCTAAAAAACGAAACATTGGTAGCCGTAGAGGTTAAAACCAGAAGTACGCCTGAATTTGGTAACCCTCAAGAGTTTGTTAAGCCGGCGCAAATGAAACGCCTTGTTGAAGCTGTTGACCATTTTGTTAATGAAAGACATTTAGACTATGAGGTTAGGTTTGATGTTATTGGTATAATTAAAAATAAACTTGGCACCAGAATTGAACACCTCGAAGATGCGTTTTTGCATTTTTAGTTAAATATTAATTTCCTGACAATTATGTCGTCTCTATTCAATTTAAAACCGTTAATAAAATTTAATTATAAACTGATTGTTAATTTTTTTTTTTACTCCTAACTTTTACTTAATATCCTAAAAGCACTCAATCAGGTATTTAAAAATTAAACACTTTAGCTATAACATTTGTTTAATCTTCTTAGTTGTTTTTCATAGGATTTCTCTAACATTTTAATAAATCTGAGATAATTTTTTTCAGTCTTTTTTAGTCTTTTTTTGTGGTGAATTTAAAAATCACAAATCATGAAAAAATTATTACTCGGATTATTCTTATTCTGTGGATTAGGCGCATTAGCGCAAGGGGTAACAACCTCATCAATTAATGGTCAAATCAAAGACCAAAACGATCAAGCTCTACCTGGAGCCAATATCATTGCAGTTCATCAACCTACAGGAACTCAATATGGCGTCATTTCAGATTTTGATGGATTCTATCGAATTCCAAATATGCGTGTAGGTGGCCCTTATAAAATAGAAATCACCTACGTAGGTTTTGAACCCAAAACTTTTGAAAATGTGTTTTTAAGATTAGGGGATTCAGAACAATTTAGCGTAAAACTACAAGAACAAGCTAGTGAATTAGATGAAGTTACGATTACAGCACGTAAAAATGACATTTTTGATTCTGGTCAGACGGGATCAAATACAAATATTTCTAACCGTGAAGTATTAACTTTACCTTCTGCTACGCGTTCTCTTGGAGACTTCATCAGACAAGCGCCTGAAGCACAAGTTGGTGAGAATGGTAGCATTTCACTAGGTGGTCAAAACAACCGTTACAATTCTATTTATATAGATGGTGCGGTTCAAAATGATGTATTTGGACTGGCTGGTTCTGGTACAAATGGTGGGCAAACAGGTGTTAACCCTATTTCAATTGACGCCATAGAGTCATTTCAAGTAAATTTAGCTCCTTTTGATGTAAAACAATCTGGTTTTGCAGGTGGCTCAATTAATGCAATTACACGCTCAGGGACTAACAATTTTGAAGGCTCTGCTTATTATTACTTAAGAAACGAAGATTTAGCTGGAGATACACCTACAGCTATTCGAGAAAGTAATAGACAACCATTAAATGACTTTACTGCTGAACTTATTGGTGCTAGAGTCGGTGGTCCTATAATTGAAAATAAACTGTTTTTCTTTGTTAATTACGAACGACAAGACGATGAAACGCCTCAACCTTTTAATTTTGATCGCTACCAAGGCGATGCTAATCGACAAGACATTTTAAGTCTTAGACAAGGTATAATAGATGCTTTTGGTTACGACCCTGGTGTATTTGAAGGAGCACCATTAACATTGACAAGTGATAAATTTATCGCTAGAGTAGATTGGAATGTTGATGATAAAAACACTATTACCGTTAAAAATTCGTATGTAGAAGCTGAAGAAACAGAAACTCGCTTAAGTGGAGACCGCTCTATAAATTTTGTCAATGGTAGTGAATTTTTTCCAACTCGTACAAATTCAACAACACTAGAGTGGAGCACAACTAACGGGAGCAATATGTCTAACAACTTAGTTTTAGCTTATACCGATGTCTTAGACGATAGAGGTTTTGTTGGTGATCCTTTCCCTTTTGTTGAAATACAAGATGGTATTGGTGAAATTAATTTAGGTTCTGAACAATTTTCTACAGCTAACTTACTTGAACAAAAATTATTTTCTATTACCAACAACTTTGAATATTATACTGGTCGTCACAAAATCACATTAGGAGGAACATTTGATTATTTTGATGTTAAAAACGTATTCTTTGCTCAAAACTTTGGGTCTTATACGTTTTCATCATTAGATGATTTTAATACCTATTTAGATGACAATGCCAACAATAATGCTCCGGTTGACCAATTTGCAAGAAGTTATTCTTTATTTGGTGGTGTTGGAGATAATTCTCTAGGTGCTGCTGAATTTGAGTATCAACAACTTGGTCTTTATATTCAAGATGATGTGGATATGTCTGATAATTTTAAACTGTCTTTAGGTTTACGATTTGATGTGCCTTATTTTTCTGATGGCACCGTCAATGAGGATTTTAATACAAGAACAGTTGCTTTATTGGAAGCTAATGGGAAAGATCTTGAAGGTGCACGTGTTGGTAAAGCCATTAACAGCAATTTGCACTTTTCTCCAAGACTTGGTTTTAACTGGGATGTATTTGGCAACAAAACTACTCAAGTCCGTGGTGGTATGGGAATTTTCACATCTCGTATCCCTTTAGTTTGGCCTGGTGGCGCATACAATAACAATGGTGTGTCTTCTGGATTTGTGGCTGATTTTACTCTACCTCAAGATGATGTGTTTTTTAATGCTGATCCCTTTAACCAGCCAGTTCAACCAGGTGCTGAGCCAGGTTCTGGTGCTGTTGGTGGAAATATTGATTTATTTGCTCCAGATTTCAAACTGCCTCAAGTTGCTAAATTTAACATCGCTGTAGATCAAAAATTACCAATTTGGGACTTAGTGGCTTCTGGAGAGTTTCTTTATACCAACACCATTAACAACGTCTTCTATCAAAATTTAAATATTAAAGGCCCTGTGGGTCGTTTAAATGGTGCCGATAATCGTCCCTTCTACAATAGAAGAGATAATATTGATGATACTTATGGTCGTATTATTTTAGCGACTAACACTGATGAGGGTTATACTTATAATGCAACCTTTAAACTAACCAAGCAATTTAGTAATGGTTTCTATGGTCAAGCGGCTTATACTTATGGCGAAGCTGAAAATATCTTTGAAGGGACATCATCGCAAAACTCATCTCAGTGGAGAAATATTCAAACCGTTAATGGTAAAAATGCCAATCCAGGTGTAGCGCGTTCTCAATTTTCTCTAGGGTCAAGAGTTACTGCAAATGCGGCTTATGAGTTTTCTTATGGAAAAAATGATATGTTTAAAACAACTATTTCTTTATTTTACAACGGCTTAGAAGGGGCGCCATTTAGCTATGTGTATAATGAAGGTAGAGACCTGTTGAATGACGATTCGCGTGATAATGCTTTAATCTACATTCCAAGAGATGCTTCTGAGATTGAATTTGTAGGTTCGCCTCAAGAACAACAACAACAATGGAATCAGCTGAACACATTTATCAGCAATAATTCTTACCTCAACGATAGAAGAGGACAGTATGCTGAGCGTAATGGTGATCGTGGACCTTGGAGCCATATTATAGACCTTAAACTCTTACAAGATTTTAACTTACAGGTAAACAATAAAACCCATACACTTCAATTTTCATTTGACATCTTCAACTTTACAAATCTTATCGATAAAGATTGGGGAAGACGTAAATTCATTAGAAATGAAATTGGCTTGCTAACTACTGAAGAAGGTGGGCCAGATCCTAAATTCTCTTTCGATAACCGTTTCAATGAAAGTGGTATTGTTGAATTTGACGATTCTGGTATCTTATCTTCAAGATGGCAAATGCAAGTTGGATTGAGATATATTTTTAAATAGATGAATTAGCCAATCTATTCTATATTGCTTTAAACCCTGTCAATTTTGGCGGGGTTTTTTGTTTTGCAGTTCTCTCAGAATCATTTGTCTCACCTTTTGATTGAGAGATCTTTTGTCTTGTAAAACAAGCCCCTGTGTTTCAATAAAATTTAAAACCTTAGCCCGAAGTAATCCTGGTTTGCCACTAAAAAATTCATAGGAAAATTTAACTTTATTGTCATAAAAAACCATAGGGACAATTGGGATTTGATGATTAATTGCCAATCGAAATGCGCCGTCTTTAAACGTATCTAAATCAATAGATAAATCATCTGGTACGCCACCTTCAGGAAAAATACAAACACTCAAGCCTTTATCTAAACGTTCTTTTGCTTGTTGAAATACTGCGTGGCGACTTTTACTGTTTTGCCTATCAACCAAAATACAGGTGCGTTTATAAAAAAAACCAAACAATGGATATCTTGCTAATTCTTTTTTACCGACAAATACAAAAGGATTTTTAGAAATATACAACATCATCATAATATCAATCATACTGGTATGGTTAGAAACCAAAAGATAACTTCTGTTCTTTTCCATTGTCTCTAAAAATTGAATCTTGGGAATAAAACCCATCCCAAATAATATGATGGTTGCCCAAACTTTTGCTAATTTAAAAAAGAATCCATACCACTTTTCTCTTAAGATTGAAATCAATAAAAACGGAAATAATAGCACGATGCTAAATAACATTAGCACATAAAACCATATGCGCCACAAGAGTCTAAATATGTTAAGCAAGATTTTCATCAAGGCCAAAATTACATAAATACTTAGATACAGATAAACAAAAGATTTATCTTTGAAAAAAATTGATTTTTATGTCACGTATTTTAACTGGAATACAAAGCACAGGAACACCCCATCTCGGGAATCTTCTCGGTGCTATTTTGCCTGCAATTGAAATGGCAAACAACCCTAAAAACGATTCTTTTCTATTTATAGCCGATTTACATTCGCTCACGCAAATAAAAGATGCCCAGACTCTAAAAAATAATACTTTACAAACTGCAGCGGCTTGGTTAGCTTTTGGGCTTGACCCCGAAAAAACAGTGTTTTACAGACAAAGTCAAGTGGCACAAGTCACAGAATTAGCTTGGTATCTCAACTGTTTTTTTCCCTATCAGCGTTTGACATTAGCACACTCTTTTAAAGATAAATCAGACCGGCTTGAAGATGTCAATTCAGGTTTGTTTACCTATCCTATGTTGATGGCGGCAGATATTTTACTATATGATGCTGATATTGTTCCTGTAGGCAAAGACCAACTTCAACATTTGGAAATGACCAGAGATGTGGCGCAGCGTTTTCACGCTAAACTTGGTGAGACTTTTGTATTACCACAGCCAAAAATTCAAGATGATACACAACTTATTATTGGCATTGATGGCGAAAAAATGAGTAAGTCTAAGCAAAATATCATCAACATTTTTGACAATGACAAAAAGATGCGTAAAACTATTATGAGCATTAAAACAGACAGCACACCTCTTGAAGAACCTAAAGACCCTGATACCTGTATTGTTTTTAATCTCTATAAATGTATTGCTTCAGAAGAAAATATTTCTGAGATGAAAGCCAATTATCTTAATGGTGGTTTTGGATATGGTCACGCTAAAACAGCTTTGTTTGAAGAAATTAAAGATAGATTTAAAACCGAAAGAGATACCTTTCAAGATTTAGTTCAAAACCCTGATAAAATTGAAGAAACCTTGCAAGAAGGCGAAGCCAAAGCCAGAATCGTAGCTGATGAAGTTTTGGCACGTGTTAGAGAAAAATTAGGATATCAATCATGAGAAAAACAGCACTCATTACCGGCGCGTCTTCAGGTATTGGCAAAGAATTTGCAAAACAATTAGCCGAACAAGACTATAATTTGGTTATCGTGGCCAGACGTGAAAATTTGCTAAAAGCTTTGGCTCGAGAATTAACTAAAGTCAAAATCAATATTTTTACCATTGACCTCACTGCAGACAACGCCATAGATGATTTATTGAAATATTTAGCTGAAGAACAAATACAGGTTGAGGTGCTCATCAACAATGCAGGTTTTGGCGATTACAACCGTTTTGACCAAGCTGATATCAGCAAACTGCAAAACATGATTGATTTAAACATCAAAGTCTTGACCGATTTGACCTATTATATTGGCAGACAAATGCTGAGAAGACAATCAGGTTATATTCTCAATGTGGCCTCTACTGCTGCCTTTCAACCGGGTCCGATGATGAGCGTGTATTTTGCAACAAAGCACTATGTTTTAGCCTTTACTGAAGCTGTGGCTTATGAATGGAAAGATGAAGGTGTACTCCTTTCAGCCCTATGTCCTGGAGCAACACAATCAGAATTTTTTGACCACGCTGATATGACGGATTCCAATTTGGTTAAGCAAATCAAACTTCCAAGTTCAGAAGAAGTGGCGCGTTTTGGTTTAAAACACCTTTTTAAAGGAAAAACTGTTGCAATTCACGGATTCTTGAATAAATTCTTAGTTTTTATTGGCCGTTTTACACCTCGAAATTGGCTTACTGCTATAACAGCAAAAGCTTTGCAGAAATAGTTTTTGTTGATAAAGCCATTATTAGTAAATTTGGTTTAAATAAGAATGCTATGGTCATAAACATCAACAAAAAAATGTCGAAAACTGATATTAAGCGAGAAATCGAAGAGGCTTTAACTGTCAATAGAAATAAAAAGAATAAAGAAAAAACTGAAATCTTAGAAAAACTATCAGGCCTTTTATCTCATCTAAAAATGACCCCTTTAGAGATTCAAAAAGAAATGAGAGATGGCTGGAATGAATAATCTTATTTTAGATACTAATATTATTCTATATGCAGCTGTTTACGGTGATGAAATAGCTTTGGAACTTTTACAAGAAAATAATATTTTCATATCAGACATTACAGAAATAGAATTACTTGGCTACCATAGATTGAATAAAGATGAATATGACATCTTAAAAAAACTTTTAGACAGTATAAATATTATAGCAATTAATAATACGATTAAATACAAAGCTATAGAGTTAAGACGAAAATATGCTCTAAAAACACCAGATGCAATTATTGCTTCTACGGCTCTTCATCACGACTTTTTTTTAGTCACAGCAGACAAAAAGCTTCACAAAATTAAAGACATTAATGTCATTCAATTCGATGCACCTTAATTAAGATTAAGAACATAATCTTTCAATCTCATTTTATATGAAAAACGTCCTCGGCACAACACTTCAACCTTGCTCGCTCAATCCTTTAACAGGCGCCAAACGTGATGGTTATTGCACTTATGACCAACGCGATCCGGGTTTACACATTGTAGCAGCACAAATGACCGATGAATTTCTCGCCTTCAATCAAGCCCGTGGCAACGATTTGATTACCCCAAGACCACAATGGCAATTTCCTGGACTTAAAGCTGGGGATTGGTGGTGTATTTGTATGGGCATTTGGCTTAAAAGTAAAGAAGCAGGTTTCCCCGTTTACCTTAATCTAGAAGCTTGTCATGAAAAGGTTTTAGATTATATCAGCTTAAACGAATTACAAGAATGGGACTTCAGAAAATTAAATATTAAATAGTTTTTAATAAAGCTTAAAATCAAAAAACCCTTATCTCTTCTGGCTGGCTTATTTGCAATTGTTGGTGTAGTCATTTATATTTTAGAAAATCGTTTTACCTTTTTAGTTTTAATTATCAATTCTGTTGCTATGGATTTATTTTTCTATGATAACCGAAAGCTTAAGTGAGGTAAATACTATTTTAAAAACCAAAAAACTGACCAAACTCAATTTTTCTAGTTAACATTAAATTAAAGTCAACAACTTTAAAGTCCACCTCAAATAGATTTTTTAGATTTGCACTGTTTCAACTTAATCTAAATAAAAATGATAAGTGT
>JASMTR010000093.1:0-44177 GCA_041694175.1 Bacteroidales bacterium | reverse complement strand
CAATAACATTCAATACTTTTGGGCGCAAGATGGTAATATTATCCCAGGTGAAAATAGTCAAACCCTTGAAGTCACTGAAAATGGAGAATATGAAGTGGGTATTCAAATTGGTGCAGGCGGTACCGCTTGCTTTGGAGTATCCAATCTGATAACTGTAGAATTTTTTCCTGAACCAACATTTGATCCTACGGGAACAATTAACCTTTGTCAAGGAGACACAACTGTTTTAGACGGTACACCAACAAACGCATCTGTCTTCACAAGTATAAATTACCAGTGGTTTAAAGACGGAATCGAGTTAACAGGCGAGACCAACGCTACATTAGATATAACCGATGGTGGTCAATACGAAGTCATCATCGATGCTAATGCTTGTGAAGATGCTACTAATTCTTTTGATGTAAACTTAATAGATTATCAAGTTGCTTTACCTGTTCCGCAAGAAAATTGTATTGGTCAAGGAGAAACTGTTTTGGTGTCTCCAGAATTTACTGGGTTAACACAAAACGAAATTAATCAAGTAACTTATCAATGGAGTACAGGCGAAACAACGCCTACTATTGAGCTTACTCAAGCCGGTACAGTTTCATTAACCACGAGCTTTGAAGGTTGTGAAGAATCAGTTACTGAGACCTTTACATTCTTTAATAACCCACTAGTTAGTATAGCAGGTTCACCCACATTATGTGATGGTGATGTTAACACACTTAATGCAACTCCAACCAATCTAAACGATTTGGATTCAGTAAGTTATTCTTGGACCTTAGATGGTAACTCAATTCCTGAAACAACTCCTGTAATTGATATAAATGAAGGTGGTCTTTATGAAGTTACTATCGATAATAACGGTTGTACTACTTCAGATCAATTACAAGTTGACTTTGTAAGTTACACCTTAGATTTAGGTGATGATCAAAACTTATGTACAGGTGATGGAGGTCCGCAAAATATTACCCTGACACCAACTGTAACAGGCTTAACATCAGCCCAAGAGAATCAAATTCTTTACACTTGGAGTGATGGTTCAACCGAAGAAACCTTAACCGTTTCAGAAAGCGGAACTTTTACTTTGGAAACAGATGTCAACGGTTGTATTCAAACCGCTCAAGTTAATGTTAGTATTGTAGAAACAATTGATGTGAGCCTTCAAGATGTTATGAAATGTGCTGAAGATGAAGTTGTTTTAGATACAGGCTTAACCAATAGCGACCCTAATGTTAGTTATTCTTGGACTTTAAATGGAAGCCCAATTGGTGATAATAATCCAAGTGTAACAGCTAGTGAAGAAGGCACATACATGATTACCGTTGACAACCAAGGTTGTGTGAGTACTGCAACAGCAGAAGTAACAGGCTACAATGTTGACAATTGTGTAATTACCCAAGGAATTTCACCTGACCAAGATGGTTTCAACGATTGTATGGATCTAACTTGGTTAAATGATCAACTTGGTATTGACAGGTTCCAAGTGTTTAACCGTTACGGAAGAAAAGTATTTGACGAAGCAAATTATACAGATTCATTTTGCGGTCAAGATGAGGATGGCGATGAGCTGTCTACAGGAACATACTTTTATGTAATCAACCTTGCTGATTCTGATCAACGTTTTGAACGTGTGGTTAAAGGATGGGTTTACATTAACTTAGAACAATAATCAACCAAATAACACTTAACGATTTATACCATGAAGAAAATATTAATCATAGCAAGTCTAATCGGTATTTTAACCATACCAGATGCGCTTGCTCAACAAGATCCCCAATACACTCAATATATGTATAATATGAATGTAGTTAACCCTGCCTATGCAGGCTCTAAAGAGAGTCTCTCGGTAGGTTTATTATACAGAGATCAATACACTGATATCGATGGAGGTCCACAAACTTTCACCTTCGCAGCACATACACCACTTAACAACGGATTAGGTGTAGGCTTAAGTGCTATTTCTGATGAAATTGGACCAGTTGAAGAAACAAATGTCTTTGCTGATATATCTTACACAATTGATTTTGGCGCTAAACATAAGTTAGCTTTTGGAATAAAAGCTGGTGCAACATTTTTTGATGTTGGTCTTGTAGATTTAACGCTTCAAGATAATTTAGATGATGCATTTAGTTCAAATGTCAACGAAACCTTTGCCAATATTGGTGCAGGTTTCTTTTTCTATTCAGATAAATATTATTTAGGCGTATCTATGCCAAACTTTTTAGATTCAGAACACTTAGATGTCGATGACCGTTCGTTTGGTTCTGAAACTCAGCATTTGTTTGCAACTGCTGGATATGTGTTTGATTTAACTGATAATATCAAATTTAAACCTTCAACATTAGTTAAAACAGATTTTAATACAGAAGCAACATTTGATATCAATACCAACTTTCTGTTTTTTGAAAAATTTGAAATAGGTGCGTCATACAGAACCGAAGATTCTTTTAGTGGTTTAGTGGGTTTTAGACCTACTGACTGGATACAACTCGGCTTTGCTTATGACAATGTATCAAGTGCTTTAGATACTGATTCTTTCGAAGTTTTCCTAAGATTTGATATCTACTTTAAGAAAAAAACTTTCTTATCACCACGTTATTTCTAATCATAAAAATATAGCATAAACCATGAAAAATATAATTCAAACCATATTCATTTTATTGCTTACTATTCAAATTGTAAGTGCTCAAAATGATGATACTAAAAAAGCAGATAAGCATTTTAACAGATTGGAATTTGTAGATGCTATTAAGGATTACGAAAAATTAATCTCTAAAGGGAAGGCTGACGCTTATGTATACAAACAGCTAGCTATTGCCAATTATAATATCTCAAACACTAAAGAATCTGCCAGATATTATAAACAGTATTTTAAAAACGCTGAAAATGCTCAAGCTGAAGATTATTTTAATTATGCTCAAATATTGCTATCAAATGAACAATATGCAGAGGCAAAAAAAGCTTATCAAGATTTTGCAACTAAAGCGCCTAACGATTCAAGAGCTAAAGCTTTTAAGAGCAATCCTGACTTTGTAAGTGAGCTTAAAAATATGAAGCCAAATTACGAAGCTCAAAGCATGGAACTAAACTCAGATTATTCTGATTTTGGCGCTTACGAAAATGATACTTATCTCTATTTTGTGAGCGCTAGAAATAAGTCTAGAAGAACTTATGGATGGAATGATCAACCTACATTAGATATTTACAGAGCAGAAAATGTTGCTGGTACGTTTAAGAATGAAAAAATGCTTGATGGCGATATCAATTCTAAATTTAATGAAGGTACAATTGCTATTTCTAATGATGGTAAGACTATTTATTTTACTCGAATCGACTTTTTAGATGGAGACTATAAAAAAAGTGAAAGCGGTATCAGTAAATTAAGAATTTATCAAGCCAAAAAGGTTGGCGAAGAATGGAAAGATATCAAGGCTTTACCTTTTACAAGCTCTGAGTACTCTGTAAGTCACCCTGCATTAAGCCCTGATAATTCTACATTATATTTTTCTAGCGATATGGAAGGCGGAAGAGGACAGTCTGACTTATATAAAGTGAGCATAAATGATGACGGTTCTTTTGGTGAACCACAAAACCTAGGCTCTACTATTAATACAGAAGGTCGAGAAAGTTTTCCTTTTATTGATGCTGATGGGAAGCTATTCTTTTCCTCTGATGGACATTTAGGACTTGGTAGTTTGGATGTGTATTATGCAAGTATAAAAAATGGAGTATACCTGAAGCCTGAAAATCTTGGTGCACCGATAAATAGCTCAAAAGATGATTTCGCATTTACTTATTTTAATCAGGTTGATAGAGGCTATGTCTCAAGTAATAGAGGTGATAATCCTTTAAATGACAACATTTATCAAGTTAAATTAATTAAGCCACTTGACGAAACTAACTTGATCGTAAGCGTTACTAACGCAGATACAGATGAGCCATTAAGTAATGTTGATGTTAATATTTATGACGATGAAGACAACCAGATTGCCTCATTAAAATCTAACCCTAATGGTGAGGCTCAGGAAATAGTCATCAGTAATTTAGAATACGATATTCAAGCTAATCTTGATGAGTTTGAAAGTGATTCAAAAACTGTTTTAGCTAAAGGTGATGTTTTGGAAGTCAATCTAAAACTGAAACCTATAGAAAAAATTATTATTGATAGAGAAGTTACGTTATCAAATGTTATGTTTGATTTTGATAAAGCTTCAATTAGACCTGAAGCAGCATTTGAATTGGATAAAATAGTTGAAACTCTTAAGAAGTATCCTGATTTAGTTATCAAGATTGAAAGTTATACAGACAGAAGAGGTCCTGACTCATATAACAAACTCCTATCTGAAGCCAGAGCTCAAAACACTAAAAAATATTTAATAGAAAAAGGTATTGATGAATCTAGACTTTCTGCAGAAGGATTAGGAGAATCAAACCCAATAAATGATTGTGCTGACGGTTGTTCAGAAGAAGAACATGAACAAAACAGACGTTCTAAGTTTATTATTGTTGAATAAAACATTTGTTTTTTAATATTGAAACCTCAGCAGAAATGTTGAGGTTTTTTTTTAAATTTACACTTAATACATTACGATGAAAAAGTCTTGTTTAGAATGCGGAAATGAACTAATGGGCAGAATTGACAAAAAATTTTGCTCAGATTATTGTCGTAATGCCTACAACAATAAAAAAAATCGTGATACTAAAAAGGTAGTCAGAAATACCAACAACCTGCTACGTAAAAACTACAGAATATTAGAAAATTTAAATCCTGATCAAAAAACCAAAACAACCAAAGATAATCTACTCAGAAAGGGTTTTAACTTCAATTACTTTACGAGTATCTACAAAACTAAACAAGGCAAAATCTATTATTTTGTTTACGACCAAGGCTATCTCCCTTTGGGTGATAACTTTTATGCCTTAGTAAAAAGAATCAAAAATGATTAGACAAAAATTATATCCCCTCGTAGCTATCATTGTTTTAGTTTTTAGTATTTGGTATGTTTTTTACGACTTTTCACCACAATACTCAACAGATTACAACTCAAAAAAGGAAGTGTTTTCTACCGATCGCGCTTTCAAGCATGTTGAAGCTTTAGCCGAAAACGAACATTATGTCGGTTCACCTAAACATAGTTATACAAGGAATTACATTGTCAATCAGTTAGAAAAACTTGGTCTAAAAGTTCATACACAACAAAATTATAGCCTTAACCAATATGGCGAATTTAGTATTCCAGAAAATATTGTTGCAAAAATTGAAGGTTCAAACCCAAATGCTAAAGCTTTACTGCTGATGTCTCACTACGACTCTGAACCACATTCTTCTTTCGGAGCTAGTGATGCGGCAAGTGGAATAGCTACAATTCTTGAGTCTGTTAGGGCTTATTTAGCATCAAATAAGGTTCCAGAAAACGATATCATAATATGCTTTACAGATGCTGAAGAAGTCGGTCTTCTTGGCGCAAATCTATTTGTGGACAAACATCCTTGGGCAAAAAACATTGGTTTAGTTCTTAATTTTGAATCTCGAGGTAGTGGTGGACCAAGTAATATGATTATCGAAACCAATCACGGTAATTCTAAAATGATTGAATCCTTTGCCGAATCTGAACTCAAACACCCAATGGCAACTTCGTTAATGTACAGTGTTTACAAAATGTTGCCAAACGATACAGACTCCACTGTATTTAGAGAAAAGGCAGATATTCCTAGTTTTTTCTTTGCATTTATTGACGACCATTTTGATTATCATACAGCCCTAGATACTCCTCATCGATTAGATAAAAACTCACTGTCACATCAAGGTGAGTATGCTTTTAACCTTTTAAAACATTTTAGCCAAATCTCTTTAAACGACAACCTTAAGAGCAATTCAGAAATGGTATATTTTAACTTACCTGAACTGGGTATGTTTTATTATCCATTTGATTGGATGTGGTGGATATATTTAGCTAATATTATTCTTTTCTCAATCATTCTGTTTTTTGGTTTTAAATCAAAATCTATTAATAGGCGTGAAATGTTTTTGGGCTTTATACCATTTTTTATTTCACTTTTAAGTGCCTTTCTTTTAGGTTATTTCGGATGGAAAACCCTGCTTTGGCTATATCCTGAATATTCTGAAATTTTACAAGGATTTCCATACAATGGACACAACTATATATTTGCATTTGTATGCCTATCTCTCTGGTTAACATTTATGATTTATACGCGATTTCAAAAAAAGCTAAACCCTCACAACGCTTTATTTGCCCCTCTAGTTTTTTGGTCCGTCATTTGTGCTCTGATTAACATTTATTTACCCGGGGCTTCTTACTTTATTATTCCACTTGGATTCGGAATCATAGCATTTGCCATGGCTACTTTTAAAGAAATTCCAAACTTATTTGTAATTTGGTTTTTGAGTCTCCCATGTATTGGGCTAATCATTCCATTAATACAGTTTTTCCCCGTTGGATTAGGTTTAAATATGATAGTCATATCTACGGTATTCTGTGTATTAGTATTTGGACTTTTATACAGTTTTATGGGTTATCTGCCGTTCAAAAAAACAATAGGGTCTATATTTTTCCTTTTAGCTGTAGCGTTCCTTATTGTAGCACATATTAATTCAGATTTTAGTAAATCACAACCTAAACCTAATAGTTTAGTTTACCTGCTTGATAAAACTGAGCAAAAAGCCTATTGGAATACCTACGATAAAAGCCTAGACAGCTGGAATAAGACATTCTTTAAAGACGCAGTTGATTCAGAAAACATTGTGTTACAAAGCAAATATTCATCAGGGTTTACCTATACTTCAAATGCAGATTATGTAAATTTTGAAAACGCTGATTATGAAATCACTTTCGATACTTTAGACAATAATTATGCAAAAGTCAAACTAAAAATTACTCCAAACTCCCCCACCAAAAGAATTGAACTTTATATGAATAAAGACTACAATTTTAAAACGTTTAAAGTTAACCGCCAAGAAGCAGATAGCCTAAAAATTAATGGCAAAAACTACCATATTTTTAAAGAAAGGTTTTGGACAAGGCTACTCACTTATCATGTCGTTAATCAAGAAAACCTCAACATAGAATTTGTGGGTAAATTACCAATACCAAATTTAGAAATTTACGAAAGCCGTTTTGACCTTCTAAAAAATGATAAATTGAACGTGTCAAAACGCACCCCAAAAATGATTCCAAAACCCTTTGTGGTTAACGATGCCATTATTGTAAAAAGTATCATAGATTTTGAAAACACAAAATAATTGCATCATTGGTATTCTTGGTTGTGGTTGGCTTGGTCAAGCCCTGGCAAAAAAATTAGTTTCCAAACCTTATCATGTTAAAGGAACAACCACGCAAGATGAAAACCTAGAAACACTAGGAAAAATAGGAATTGACTCCTTTAAAGTTGAAATCTACTCAGACCATATCAAAGGAAACCTAAAGTCCTTCTTAAAAAACCTTGATGTTTTAATTATTGCTATTCCTCCAAAACTAAGTCAAACAAAAGATAGTCTAAAAAGAGGGCTTGAATATATTTTTACAACCAATGAGTTTTCCACTCTAAAAAAACTGATTTATATTAGCTCAACAGGTGTTTTTGCAGATGGAAAAAATAAAACTTATGATGAAAACTCTAAGCCTAATAATAGAAGTTCGAGAGGTGAGTATTTAGAAGAATTAGAGTCGTTAGTGTTAAAACAAAAACAAATTCAAAACATCAATATTCTCAGATTAGGCGGACTTGTAGAGCGTGGCGGAAGACATCCTGTTCATTATTTGAGTGGTAAAGCAGAAGTTCCAAACCCCAAAGCACCAATTAATCTTATTGAAAAGGAAGACGCTATTAGTTTAATTGTAAAAATTATCGAAAATAAAACTATTGATAAAAACATTTTTCATGGTGTTTACCCCAAGCATCCTGAAAGAGAAATTTACTACACAGACAAAGCAAAAGAATTAAAACTTAAGCCTCCTATGTTTGAAAAATCAAGTCTAAATCAAGGTAAAATTATAAAGTCTGAAATTACGCAAAACATATTAGAGTTCAGATATTCTAATCAGCCATGAGCGACAAGTTTAAAAAAAAAGGACATAACCTACACCAGTTTGTAAGTCAGGATTATTATTAACCCGCAAATCTTGCTGCAAATAAACCCTGAAACTATTTTTATCAGTAAAAGCATAAAAAAAAGTCCAATAGTTATTGTTTTTATAAAGATGTGAAGCACTGTGATGCCATGTACGAATGGCTAATTCATTTCTGATTAATATACTATAATCAAACTCATCTGGATTATGATATGAGGTTTGCCAATAAAAGTCAGCACCAAAACTATGTACTTGATTCTTTCTATTTATAATATTAAAACTAATCGCAGTCTCAAGATTATAAAAATAATTTTGAGTTGCAAATTGTATATTGTTATCAGAAAACGAGGCTGTATTCAAATCTAAGTAGCCTATACCCATACCCAGTTGAAAAAAATGTTTGTCATTTAAGTCAAATATTCTCATTGCATTTGCAGTAAAACCAAGGTCAATAGATTTATTGAATGGTGATAAATTAAAGCCTGTATGCAAGCCAAAGTTTAAATTAAAGCCAAAAGGAGAAAAGCTTTTTAAATAATGTGTATAGTTGATCTGTAATCCTCCAAAAAGCACATCATTTTTATTAATTTCCATCATGCGATCATGTCTGTCTTTATAAGATATTTTTGCTTGGTTTAAACCAAACTCTCTCCTTTGAAACGGGTCTTCACCTCCAGCAATATTAGAGTGAAAACCTTCAATAAAATCATCTCCTGTTAAAAAACTAAAAGGAAACTTACCATCGGTTAGCATAAAAGATCTCAATTCTATTCCTAATTGGTTTCGCTTATCTAAAGGGATTTTTAGATTTGCCTTTAAACTTTTAATAACTCCATCATAAGCAATTTTAAAATTGTCTGTAGATTTTATAAAATCCTCATCATTTTGGTTAACTGCAGATTCTCTTTTATGCCAAGGAAGAACAGAAACTTTATTTCTCAATTCCGCAGTATTAGCGATAAAATTTTCTACAGGCTGTCCCCAAACATTTGCACTTTGGTAGTCTATTTGAAAACTAATTTTATCAATAGGCTGTTTACTAAAATTAGCTTCAAGTCTAGATATAAAAATTCCAAAAACATGAGCTGATAAAATTGAAGGCTTTTGAATTGAATGTTTAGCAGAAAGACTGTCTTGTGCATTAAATTTTATAGCAGAAAGAAAAATGAAAAGAATTAAAAAAACTCTACGATTAATCATTTTTAAAAAATAACATTAATTTACTTTCAATAGATCTCATGATTTATTGTTTGAATTTAGACTTTATTATATCTACAAATATTTAAATTAAATAGGTTAAAACCTAAATAAACTAAGTTTTAAACTCACGAATCAATGCTGTTTGATGTTTTTTTAGTAAAATTGAAGTCTCAAACTTATATTTCTATGAAAAGTCTCAAGGTTTTTAGTATTTGTTTTATTATCTTTTCAAACGTTTTCGCTCAAGATAAAACCATTACGCTCGAAGAAATTTGGTCGGGTACTTTTTCTCAAGAACGCTTACAGTCTCTCCAATCTTTAAATAACGGACAATCTTATATTGTTCAAGATTACAACCGGGAAAAAGGCGAAATGCGTGTAGATATTTTTGATTATAAATTGGGCGAAAAAACAGGAGAACTTCTTAACAGTAGTGAAATTAACGGATTAAACTTCTTCCAAACCTTTAGCTTGAGTGAAGATGAAACTAAAGCCATTTTAGGAATTCAAATCGAATCGATTTACAGGCGTTCAGTCAAAGGTCAATATTATGTTTATGATATTGAAAATAGTGAGTTGACTGAAATCGACAATGACAAAATACAAGAACCACACTTCTCTCCTGATAATACGCAAGTCGCTTTTGTGAAAAGCAACAATTTATTTATTAAAAATTTGAACAACAACTCCACAACTCAAGTTACCGATGATGGAGAAAAAAACAAAATTATCAATGGTCTCACCGATTGGGTTTACGAAGAAGAATTTGCTTTTGTCAAAGCTTTTGAATGGAGTCCTGATGGAAAATATCTCGCTTATTTGAAATTTGACGAGTCTGAAGTTCCAGAATTTTCTATGGATGTTTATGGTACTTATGGCAATGATTTATATCCAAAACAAGAAGTTTTTAAATACCCAAAAGCTGGCGAAAAAAATGCAGAAGTGTCACTTCATATGTACGATGTGAAATCAGGTCAATCTACTGAAATAGAATTAGGTGAATATCACTATATTCCAAGATTAAAATGGAGCAAAAAAAATAATTTACTTTCAATTCAAACTACCAATAGACATCAAAATGAGCTGAAGTTACATTTGGTTAATACTGATGATTTTTCAGCCAAAACTATACTTACCGCAACGGATAAAGCCTATGTTGATGTAGATGATGATTTAACCTTTTTAGATGACAATTCTTTTATTTGGACCAGCGAACAAGATGGCTGGAACCACATTTACCATTACAGTGAAAATGGTAAACTCATCAACCAAGTGACTGATGGCAACTGGGAAGTCACCAGTTACTATGGCTATAATCCAAAAAATAAAAGAATTTATTATCAAAGCACCGAAACAGGCAGTGTCAACCGAGCGGTTTACAGCATCAAAATTAATGGAAAATCCAAATCAGCACTCGCAGTTGAAACAGGAACTAATTCAGCCGACTTTAGTGCTGACTTTAGCTATTTTATCAATACGTTTAGTAGTGTAGAAACGCCACGTCGATTTACACTTCACGATGCTAAAAATGGCAAATTACTTAGAAAAATCAAAGACAACCAAAAACTTTTAGACAAGTTAGACCCCTACAATTTATCTAAAAAAGAGCTCAGTACCATAAAAATTAACGGAAATGAACTCAATATGTGGATGATTAAACCCACAGATTTTGACCCTTCAAAAACCTATCCATTGCTGATGTATCAATACTCAGGGCCAGGCTCGCAATCGGTGTCCAACAGTTTCTTTGGCACTAATGATTATTGGTATCAAATGCTTGCCGACAAAGGTTATATCATAGCTTGTGTTGATGGGCGTGGAACAGGATTTAAAGGACGAGATTTTAAAAAAATGACTCGACTTGAGCTTGGTAAATACGAATTAGAAGACCAAGTAGCAGCTGCCAAAACATTAGGTCAAGAATCATATATCGATGCCGATAGAATTGGTATTTGGGGTTGGAGTTATGGCGGGTTCATGTCGTCTAATGCCATTTTTCAAGCCAACGATGTTTTTAGTTTTGCTATCGCTGTGGCACCTGTCACAAGCTGGCGATTTTACGATACGATTTACACCGAGCGCTATATGACCACGCCTCAGGAAAACGCGTCAGGATATGATGATAATTCACCCATCACACATGTTGATGAATTTAACAAAGGTGATTATCTTCTCGTCCATGGAAGTGCTGATGATAATGTGCATGTGCAAAACACCATGCAACTTATAGAAGCTTTAGTCCAAGCCAATAAGCAATTTGACTGGCGCATCTATCCTGATAAAAACCACGGCATTTATGGCGGCAACACCAGACTGCATTTATATAATGTGATGACCAATTTTATTTTGGAAAAACTTTAATTTAAAAATGGAGGTTAAATTTCAAACCAAAGCCGAAAGCAAACAACAACAACAGGAAGCATTTTTAAAACTTTCTGGTGGTGAACGCTTTTTAAAATTTTTGGAATTATCAAGACGAATCAATAAGCTATTTCCACCAAAGAATCAATTGAGTTTTGAAGAACGATATAAAGGTAATTTTCTTTTAATCCATAAGGATTTACAGCATGATGAAATGGGGTGACAATATTGAAAAGTTCATTAAATTAGCCAATAAATATCAAGTAAAGATGATTATGATTGGTGGTGGTGCAGTAAACTTTCACGGTTATCAAAGACACTCAGCAGATGTAGATTTTTGGATAGATACTACTGAAAAAAATATGGATAACCTTATAAAGGTTTTCAATGCTATGGGGTATGAAATTGAAAAATTTCCAGAAAATGTAATGAAACAAATGCAAAATATTTCAATTAAGTTTACACCTTATGATTTGGATTTAGAATTAATTACAAGGTTTTCCATCAACAAAACATTTGATGAAGCTTATCTTGAAAGTGAAGAAGAAAATATCAAAGGTGATAAATTATTAAAATGGAAAGTTTTGAGCTTTGATGACTTAATTACAAGCAAGACAAAATCATCTCGACCTAAAGACCTTTTAGATGTTCAGCAATTAAATTTAAAAAATAACAACAAAACATAAACATGACAACAAAACCAGCACACCAAAAAGAACTTTTCGGTCACCCCACCGGACTTTATATCTTGTTTTTTACAGAATTATGGGAGCGTTTTTCATACTATGGAATGCGCGCTATTCTTACGTTATACATGCTCGCTAAGGTTAGTGATGAGAATCCAGGCTTGGGTTGGGACGAGGGTAAAGCTTTAGCCATTTATGGCTGGTACACCATGTTGGTTTATGTAGCCTCCATCCCCGGCGGAATCATCGCTGATAAAATTCTTGGGCAACGTAAATCTGTGATGATTGGTGGTTGGCTTCTTGTAGCTGGACACGGTGTGTTGTCAATAGAACAAGATTGGGCGTTTTATACGGGGTTATTGCTTATTGTTCTTGGTGTCGGTATGTTAAAACCGAATATTTCTACCATGGTTGGCGGCCTTTATAAAGAGGGCGACCCGAGACGAGATAAAGGCTTTTCTATTTTTTATATCGGTATTAATGTTGGTGCGGCTGTTGCAGGTATTTTAGTTGGTTGGGTTGCTGCAAAATACGGTTGGCATTTTGGTTTTGGATTGGCCGCTATTGGAATGGTTGTAGGTCAATTGGTTTATGTTTACGGTACGCGATTTCTAACCCATGTAGGTAGTAAACCAACAAAAGCGACAGCAAGTGAACACGATGTGTCACTCAATCAAATTTTCAGTCAAATGTTTAGTACTAAAAACACATTACTGATAATTGTAGTTTTAGCAGTGATTTCTGTCTTTGTACCACTTAATTTTATGGAAACTGAAGTTCCAGCGTATATTGTTTTCTTCTTGTTTTTAACCCTTGTTGTTGGGTTTATGATGACGGTTTATCAGGACTTAGAATCTAAAATTCAAAAAGACCGCTATATCGTTTTACTTTTATCTTTTCTTATCGTTATCGTATTTTGGGGTGCCTTTGAACAAGCTGGAGGATTATTGAATATCTATGCTCAACAAAAAACGGATAGAGTTGTTGGCGGTTGGGAAGTGCCAGCTGCATTTTTACAATCTATGAATCCTATTTATATCATACTTTTTGGTCTTCCTGTAGCTATTTTCTGGCAATGGATTAAAAACAAAGGCAAAGAAGCTTCCTCTATTTTTAAAATGGCAGTCGGTGTCATCATTATGGGACTCGGTTTTGTGTTTATGGTTTTTGCCACTCAACAGTATGCCAGTGAAGGCGAATCAGCAATTTATTGGTTGTTATTTGCTTATTTATTACATACCATCGGTGAGCTTTCAGCTTCGCCTGTAGCCTTGTCCTTTATCACTAAGTTAGCTCCTGTCAAATACGGAGCTTTAATGATGGGCGTTTATTTTGCTGCAACAGGCCTTGGAAATAAAGTTGCAGGAATTATTGGAGAATCTTCTCAAGCAGAACCCATTCGCATTGAACTAAGTGCATCGGCTGATAAAGTCAAACCTTTACTCTCAGAAAATCAAACAGATAGTATTTTTGAAAAAAACAAAGCCTTTACTATTGAAACCCAAGCTTTTCTCAAAAATGATGAGTTTGCGTTTGAAAACGAAAAGGTATCTTCAATATTTGTTTTTGATGAATCCAAATTTCAAGATGAATTTGTAAACAGGCTAAAAGACTATAATGCGACTTCGGGTGAATCTTTGAAAGTATTTTTAAACTTTGACTATAAAGATGGAAAATACAACGGCCAATTGGTTGTGGATCAATTTCAAACCGATCTTGAATTTAGAACTTTTGCAGGAATAACTATATTTTGCGTTATTTTTGGACTATTGGTTATTTTACTTATAAAACCTTTAAAACGTTTAACTCACGGTGCAGAAGACAAAGAAATTGAAGGTTTAGAACAAGAAGGTTTTGAAATCGCTGATGATGAAATTAAATAAAAAACCTACAAACTCATGAAATCAACCACCAATCACCCTGATTTTTTTGATTCTAAAGTGCTCGGTCACCCGGCTGGGCTTTTTGTATTATTTTTTACTGAAATGTGGGAACGTTTTTCCTTTTATGGTATGCGTGTGCTTTTGGTCAACTTTCTAACAATGGCTGTTATTAGTTATAATCCAGGCTGGGAATGGGTGCCAGAAAACGCCACAGCACTGTTTGGAACCTACGCCATGTTGCTGTATATCACGCCTATTCTCGGTGGTATTATTGCCGACAAGCTTACAGGCTATAATTGGGCAGTGGTGATTGGCTCAATATTAATGACGGCAGGACACGCGAGTATGGCAGTAGAAACTGAAGCTTCACTTTACATTGGTTTAGGCCTAATTATTATTGGCACAGGATTTTTTAAACCGAATATTACGTCTATCATTTCAGAGATGTATAAATTTTTACCCGAGAAAAAAGATGGCGCTTATACTATTTTTTATATGGGTGTTAATGCTGGCGCATTTTTCGGGATGTTACTTTGTGGTTATCTAGCCGAAAAGTTAGGTTGGGCCTATGGTTTTGGCTTGGCTGGTGTTTTTATGCTTTTAGGAACGCTTCAGTTCTGGTTAGCCAAACCCCTTTTTGGAAGCATTGGAGACGTGCCTAAAAAGAGAGAAATTGAGGAAGTAGAAGACAAACAAGAAGACTTATCGCAAGATGAAAAGGACCAAATTAAACCCAATCCATTTACGACTTTAGATAAAATTCTCATCGCCTTATCTGCCATTATTGGTTTGGGTTATGCCGTTAACGACCCCATGTCAAAAATAGCAGATATTGATATGTTTTCGTGGGCCGAAACCTCAAGTTGGTCAGGTCAATATGTCGTTGTGTTAATTGGTTTAGGCTTGTTTTTGTTTTTAGTCATCAGTAGGATTTTACGCTACGCGGGTGTTGTTCGTGATCGAATGATTGCCTTTATTATTTTTGCTTTTTTTACCGTATTCTTTTGGATGTCTTTTGAACAAGGCGCATCATCCTTAATTATTTTTGCCAGAGATTTTGTAGACAGGACACTCAGCGGCGATGCAGCTATTGCTTACAATGTCATCAACACGGCTTTAACGGTTATTCCACTTCTTATTATCACTTATGTGTTGTATATGTTGTCCAAACGGTCTTTTGCTAAAATACCAGGATCAAATATTGTTTTGGCGATTACATTTATAGGGGTTTGGGGTTTAACCCTTTGGATGCTAAACAGAGACTGGAACACTAATGCATATGAAGTCTCTTATCAAGCCGTTGAACAACAAATTGTTGAAGATGGTAAACCAAAAGTAAATGATGAAGGCGAGCCTGTTATCGAATATATTCCTATTTCAGAAAACTATCAAGTTCAATCTGGTGATAAAGTTGTAGATAAAACCGTGCGTCTGGCAGAAACCAATGAGTTAAAGGTTGGTCAGGAAATTCCTATGATTACCAAAGATAATGTGAATTCCACTTTTGGTTATCTCACGCCACAAAAATTAAAAGACACAAGGCTTAAAGCCGAACAACTTAATACAGACAATAAAGTGATACAAGCAGAAGTTGTCGAGGTTTTAGACAATGAAATTGAAATTCCTGTATCTTGGTTCAGCATACTCAATTCGTTTTTTATTATTGCTTTTGCCTCATTTTTCTCTAAGTGGTTTGACAGTAAATACAATCCATCTGCTACAATGAAATATGGACTTGGCTTGATTGTCATGGCTGTTGGTTTTGGTGTTTTGGCTTGGGGTTCTCACGGACTTCAAGAAGGCATGAAAGTGGGTATGGTTTGGCTAATTTTGGCTTACTTATTCCATACTTTAGGTGAGCTTTGTTCATCGCCGATAGGTCTGTCTTACGTTAGTAAATTAGTGCCTGCTCGTATGATTGCTTTAATGTTTGGAATGTGGTATCTCGCCATTGCTATTGGTAATAAACTTGCAGCAGTGTTTGGTGGTGAAATCGAAAACATCACCGAAGAATATTCTTTATCGACATTCTTTTTGATTTTCACTATTATTCCAGCTGCAGCTGGACTATTGGTGATGTCGCTTGGAAAAGTGGTTAATAAATTGATGCACGGGGTGAAATAGAATATAAAAATTACAGCTTAAATGATAATACAATCAAAGGCAAAAAATCACGTTATAATTCTAAAACACTTTTATGTTTAAATCTATAATCTTTAGCATTTTTATATTGGTAAGCTCTGGGTTATCTGCTCAAGACATTGAATGGATGGCTATGAACGAAGCTTTAGAGCAACAAGACAAAAAACCAAAAAAAATTATGCTTTTCGTCTACGCCGAATGGTGTCACAATTGTCATAGAATGAATGAAAAAACTTTTATCAATAAGGATTTGACAAAATACGTGAACGATAATTTTTACGCGGTAAACTTTAATGGTGAAGGAACCGAGAAGGTCAATTACAAAGGCTTTGAATATACCAATCCCAATTATGACCCTAGTCGAAAAGGAAGAAATTATCAGCACTTTTTTGCCGATGCACTTCAAGTTACAGCTTATCCCACAATTGTATTTTTTGATGAAAAAGGCAAAATCATCTCACCCGTTATGGGTTACAAATCTGCAGAAGATTTGGAAATTTATCTAAAAATGGTAGCCACTGATGATTACAAATCTGTCACTACTGCCAAAGCTTGGCAAGATTATCAACAAGGCTTTAAACCAGAATTTAAGGTAAATTAAGGCTAAAACTACCAGTTTCATAAGTTGAATAAAAAGCTATATCATATTTTTTAGCTGTTTTCTCCCATCTTTCAACATAACTCTTATAATTATTACCATCAGCAATAATCTTTTTAGGTTTTTTTGATTTAATGAGTTTTCCTAAATGAATATCTGGCGACTGGCTTAAAATCAAAATATCAGATTTTGCTTCTTTTAAATATACACCAGAACTATCAATTATTGTCAAATTTTGTTCTTTGTATTTAAAGCTGTTTTGTAAAGGCTTAATTTTGATGCTATCTATTCGGTTTATCAATTGATAATTACTCAACAAATATGTGTCGGAAAGTTTATTCGTTTTATCAGAAAATATTTGAAGTTGTCGACCTTTTTTGATGCCAATGATACTTTGTCTGTTTTGATGAAAAACAATTAATCCTGACTGCCTATCAATTTCAGAAATCTCTGAAACACTAACCACTATAAAAGCTAAAAACGAAAGCAAAAACACTGTGGTAAAAGATTTTTTAAATTCACGCATCATAAAAATAAAGCTCAAGACCATAATTAAAATGGCTAAAAACATTGGTTTCGTAAAAAAAATATCTTGAAATATAAAGTCTTTAAACTGAGCAAGCCAATTGACATAATTAACTAATAAGTCTAATAACAAAGCATAAACCTCAACTAATGGCGAAATTAAACCTCCAACCAAAGCCAATACAATACAAGTTAAACCACCGCCAATTAATATCCCCAAAAATGGAATAATAACGAGATTGCCTAACAAAAATAAACCTGGAAATTGATGAAAATAAAACAGTTGAAAAGGTAAAACTCCAATTTGAGCAGCCAAACTGACATAAGCTGTATCCCAAAAGATTTTTGGGATTTTATATTTTGGTTGGTAAAGCCTTGAAAATATAGGGTACAGCATTACAATAGAAAATACAGCGGCATAAGACAACTGAAATCCAACTTCAAATAAGAGTTGAGGTTTGTAAATCAGCAGCACTACTGCAGATAAACACAACATATTGATGCTATTGGTTTTTCGTCTAAACATTTGACCAAAAGCCAAAAACGAGAACATAGTTACAGCCCGCATAACCGATGGCGAAAATCCGGCTAAAGCTGCAAAACCCCAAAGGGCAAAAATGGTCAATAAAACTTTAAACGGTCTTCCAAATTTAAACCTTAGAACAGGTGAAAAAAGAAAATTGAGAATTAGAAAAACAATACCTACGTGCAGTCCAGAAACGGCCAAAATATGCACTACGCCAACCTCAGCAAATTCATTATAGGTTTCTCGATTAATCGCTTGTTTTTGACCCAAAATCAAAGCTTGAATAAGTTCTAAATGTTGGTCTTTGAAACCTGCATCTCGCAAAGCTGAAATTATTTTGAGTCGCCATTGTTCGGCGGAAGTTGTTAATTTAAAATCAGATTGAGTAAAGATTTCAAATTGATCTTCATAAACCACTGCGAAAACATCACGATTTTGCATAAAAGCAGCATAGTCAAAAGTTTGAGGATTTTTAGCTTTATTAAATGGCTGAAGCGAGGATACCATTGTGATTTTGTCGCTAGGTTTTAAGACTTCAGTTATAGAATCTTTAGAAACATTGAGTAAGATTTTACCATGAAAAGGTTGATGATCAATATTTAAATGGTCTAAAATAAATTTGTAATTGTAAGCATTAGCCCTTAAAACTTCACTGACATCAGCTTGAATAACAAAGTTTTCTTGACTTCTAAAATCTAAATGTTTAAGGTGATATAGTTGATTTTGAGGTAAATGGATATGTGTGGCAAAACTTCCCAAAAGAGTAAAAAGCACAACACTCAACCAAAAGAAAAGTGATTTTTGATGCCAAACCCATCTAAACGTAACTAACAGAATAGCTAAACCTAACCCAAAAAACACAAATGTTTTGAATTCTAAATCGATAAAAAAACCCAAATAAATTCCACCAATAAAACCCAAACACAATTTGATTAAGGTGAAATTGAGGAAGCGCATAACCCATTTTATAATACTCGCTTCACAAACTTAAAACTTTTTTTCCAGTATTTTTGATTGAGATTAGTTTCTATAACGCCTTGACTTGTCGTTGAATGAATAAATCTGACATCGCGACCATCAACTTTTATAACTAAACCGACGTGATTAATTCCACGACCTTTTCCAGGGGTTTTAAAAAATACTAAATCCCCAACTTTAGCTTTTTTAAGTTTTGTTTTGGAACCTAATTTAGACATGGCTTTTGAAGTTCTTGGCAATTCAATATCGTGCCTATAAAATGCGCGATAAACTAGACCTGAACAATCCATACCTGATGAGTTAGTTCCACCATACCGATATGAAGTACCTAAAAAACTTTGTGCATAAGTACTGATTTGTTGGGCTTTGCTGTTTTGAGCTAAATGTTTTTTACTGCCACAGGATAAAAGAGAAAACAGAACAAAAAGGAAAAATGCCTTTTGAAATAGCTTATATTTAAACATAAAAAATTTAATTTGTTAAAAATAATTAAATATTAATTATGCGTTTATTATTCGTCTTTGTTTTTGTTTTTTCCTGTTTAGTATTGAAGGGTCAAAATGATTCTGTATACATATATTCTTTAAGTGTTGGCGAGATTAAATCAAAAATATCTAAATACAATAAGGGAAATTTTTACGATTTGGCGTTTGTAAAACCAGAAAAAAAACAAAAAGCTGTATATCAAAGTTTAAAGCCTATGCCAAAGTTCATAATATTCAGCCCTGAAGGCCAAAAACTTTGCAGAAAACAACATCAATACAGTTTGCCTTCAAAAATGGACATTAATTATATCAAAGCTAACTTTCAGGTTTGCTTTAAACAATTCCGTGAAGATGAAAATGGTGAAAAAATACCAGAATTAATTCCTTATGAATTGGACCAATTCCTAACTAAAACAAAAGCTTTATGCTCTAAAAAAAATTTAAATCCAAAGGCTTATACAATTATATTTCCGTGGCGTAATGAATTTCCATTTTTTAAAAATAAAAAAATAAATCCAGAATTAAAGTCATATTTTAAGAGCCTCTACAAGTCCACAAAAAAACAAAATTATAACCTCATTAGGCTTAACCGTGATATTCAAAAGTCATGGGGTTTTGGAGACAGCTTAGGAATAAAGATTGTTTATAAAAAAAATTAACGCTTCAGTGTAAAATTACCCGTAAAAGTTTGTCCATCAACATCTAATTTATACCAATAGTCTTGTGACGGTAGAGCTTTGCCTTGGTGAGTGCCATCCCAAACAAAAGGAGCCTTTTCTCCAGATGCAATTAACTTTCCGTAACGGTCAAAAATATAGATACTAAATTCATCAAAAAATCGGTCGGCTGGTATCCTGAAAAAATCATTAAAACCATCTGCATTTGGGGTGAAAAATTGAGGAATAACAAGGTGCGGAAATTCTATAACTTGAATACCACAGTCGTTACTTTGAATGCTAATATTGTAAAGACCGCCAGCTATGTTTTCAAAAATTGGAGAAGTTTGAAAATTTTCACCATCAAGCGAAAAAGAAAAATCACCCTCGTTTTCTAACCTAATGACAATATCACGGCCAACACTTCTAATTTGTTCAACAACGGCTTCTTCCAGAAATGAAACTTCAAATACTTTAGTCGAAGAGCAGTCATCCACTGTAGTTCGTTCAACGCTAAAACTGCCAGCTTCATCAACTTCGATTTGCGCTGTAGTTTCACCAGTTGACCACAAATAAGTCACACTTGGAGCTTCGGCATCTAATACGATAGAGTCGCCTGGGCAAATTTCAAAAGTCTCTGTTTCGTTTTCAGGTGTAGAACTAATAATTAAGCTCACTGCAGTTCGATTAGGATTGACACAGTTTCCATTAATTGTTGTACTTTCTGCGTAAAATGTGCCCTCGTTTTCTGGTTCAAAACTGAAACTATTTTCAAGAAGTAAATTCCCACCGCTTGGTGCATCATACCAATCTACAGTGATGTTAGAATTATTTTGAACCTCTAAAACAGCATTTTCACCTTCACAAATTTCAACGTCTCCTATACTTACTGCAGGGATAAAATCTTGAATGTTGACTTCAAATACATTAGAAATGCTATTACACAAATTATTATTGACATTAATAAGGTCTTCTGCCACTTTTACTCTAAAAAATTGAGTTGCGTTAATATTACCAAGTACTAAAGTTTCAGACGTTTCACCAGGTATATCTGTCCAATTTTCACTATCATTACTTTGCTGCCACTGATAAAAATGGTTGTCATATACCGAAAAATCGGGTACAGCTGTCAAGGAAAAGTTTTCTAGATTTTCATTTGTGCAAATTTCAAGACTATTGTCATTATTTTGATCAAATATTTCGGTCAAATCGCCACAAGATTTAAATGCAATATCGTCTATTGCTAAATCGTTTCCGCACCCGCCATCGCCGTTGTTGAGCATTCTTAGAATGACCGAAGTTTGTCCAGGAAGTGTTTCGAAAGTTACGGCAAATTGTTCCCAACTCGGATTAGTTGTGCCTGGTATATCACCTGTGCTGCCTTCGGCTAAAAGTGTCGTGTCAGTTTCATCCCAAATTTGAAACCTTACATTTACAGGAATGCCTGTGCCAGGACAAGCCCCTGAAGAAGAGTCGTAAACATTTACAAGGAATGCTGAAAATTCGTAAGGGTTGTTTTCGCATAAACCATTAATTGGGATTTGAAAAAATAAATCTGCATCAAAATCAGCATTGACAATTAGAGATTTACCGTTAGCGTCACCAGGGGTATTATCAGGAATATCATGAAAACTGCCCAACTGCATCATGTTTGATGAAATAGTGTATTGACCATCTTGAGGTGCCTGATTTACAAAAGTATATGTAGTCACTTCAGCACCGAGAGGTGGCCCGTTGGTTATGCCTTGGCCAAAGTCTTCTTCAAATATAGCCTCTCCTGTGCTACCAGGACAAAAATTGATTTGAGAAAAGGCTTTATTACTAATCGCAAAGGCAATGAGAACAGCCAAAAACAAAGATTTTTTTGTGAGTAATTTCATATTTTGCTAATCTAAGAAATTTTAAAACCTTTTTTCAACAAGCAAGAAAACTTTAAGTTGTTAAATTAAATATTTCATTATCACTTTAAATTATTTGCTTTATATACATTTGCAAAAAACTTTAAACATATATTATGTCAGGACAACGCACTTTTACGATGATTAAACCCGATGCGGTTGAAAAAGGATATACGGGAGCAATTTTACACCAAATTAATGAGGCTGGTTTTAGAATTGTAGCGATGAAACAAACGCAAATGACGACTGAAGATGCTCAAACTTTTTATGCTATTCACAAAGAGCGTCCATTTTTTGGCGAGCTGGTTGAGTATATGACTGGCGGTCCAATTGTGGCTGCTATTCTTGAAAAAGATAATGCTGTGGAAGATTTTAGAGCGCTTATTGGCGCTACTAATCCCGAAGATGCTGCTGAAGGCACGATTAGGAAAAAATATGCTGAATCTATCAGTGCAAATGCTATTCACGGTAGTGATAGTGATGATAATGCACAAATAGAAAATGCGTTTCACTTTTCTGGACGCGAGATGTTTTAAAATAATTTATCTGATTTTTAATGCTCTTCTTAAAAGATTAAATCAATCATTCTGAATTTATTCCAGAATCTTTATTTAAAACAATCTTAACCATATCAATTTCATAAGTCAGTCTTTTTAGGCTGACTTTTTTATTTAAGGTTTTTATAAATACTTGTTTGGCACACTAACATTAGTTAGTTTTGAATTTTATCGAAAACGTTTGCGAATTTAAACTTTTATTTATGACTCAACCTTATGTAAAACATAGTGTTAATCAACATATTGGGACAATAGAATTTTTTCATCCTGCACATAATTCTTTACCAAGTGATATTCTTTCAAAACTAACTGAAACCATTGCGGATTTAGGTCAAAATGATGAGGTATTGGTTATTGTTTTAAAATCTGGTGGCAACCGCACTTTTTGTGCTGGTGCGAGTTTTAAAGAATTGGTGTCTATTGAAGATGAAGCAGCTGGTAAACAGTTTTTTAGCGGTTTTGCTAATGTGATTAATGCGATGCGGAAATGTCCAAAGTTTATCATTGGTCGTGTGCAAGGCAAAACAGTTGGTGGTGGTGTTGGTTTAGCTTCTGCAATGGATTATTGTTTAGCAACACAATATGCAGCCATAAAACTTAGTGAGCTTAATCTAGGCATTGGTCCATTTGTTGTTGGCCCAGCCGTTGAACGCAAAATTGGCGTCAGTGGTATGTCTCAAATTGCTATAGATGCCAATACATTCTTTAGCCCAGAATGGGCCAAACAAAAAGGCCTTTACGCCGATGTGTTTGATACAACCGAGGCTCTTGATGAAGCTGTAGATGCTTTAGCAAAACAACTTTGCACTTACAATCCTGAAGCAGTTAAACATATGAAAAGAATGTTTTGGCGCGGGACTGATGATTGGGACAAGCTTTTGATGCAACGCGCAGAAATCAGCGGGCGATTGGTGTTGAGTAAGTTTACGAAGGAGAAATTAGCGGGGTATAAGTAATTAGAGGGTAGTCGGTAGTGGGTAGAAGTAATTTATTAAGTCAAAATAAAAAATTATGAAAAGTAAATACCACTTTAATTTTGAAGATTTAAAAGTATACCAAAAGGCAATGGATTTTGGTGAAATAGTTCATAACCAATTAAAGAAATTTCCCAAAATAGAAGATTACAGACTATCCTCTCAGTTTGCTCGCGCAGCCGATTCCATTGCGTTTAATATTGCAGAAGGTTCAGGAAGTTCCGATGCTCGGTTTTTAAATTATTTAGGGATTTCAAGAGATAGTTCTAGAGAATGTGTTTCAGCAACTACAAAAGCTTTTAAAAGAAATTATATTTCATTTGAAGAATATGAGGTCAATAGAGATTTACTTGTTGAAATCAATAAAATGTTATCATCCCTAATGAAACACTTAGAAAATAAGTAAATTTAATAGTAAGCTAATCATTATGAATATTTTAATACAGCAAAAAAAATTAATATTACAAAACCACTCTAATTACAAAAAACTATCTCTACCCACTACTGTCTACCCACTACCCTCTTAATAAACTCTAATTATGGCCATCTACAAATTCAAAAATCATATTCCAGTTATTCACACATCCAGTTTTGTGCATCCTCTGGCTGCTGTGACGGGCAATGTGATTATCGGTAAAAATTGTTATATTGGACCAGGTGCCGCTATTCGAGGCGATTGGGGCGAAATAATTTTACAAGATGGTGTTAATGTTCAGGAAAATTGTACCATCCATATGTTTCCAGGTAAAAGCATCTGTCTAAAGCAAAGCGCTCATATCGGTCATGGAGCAATTATTCACGGAGCAAATCTCGGTAAAAATTGCCTGATAGGAATGAATGCTGTGATTATGGATGATGCCGAAATTGGAGATGAGTCTATCATTGGTGCTATGACTTTTATAAAAGCGGAAACCAAAATTCCTCCTCGAAGTTTAGTTGTTGGCAACCCAGGAAAAATTATCAAAGAGGTTTCAGATGATATGATAGCTTGGAAAACTGCAGGCACAAGGCTTTATCAACAACTGCCTCAAGATTGTCAGGAAAGCCTTGAAGAAGTTGAACCTTTACGAGAAATTCCTAAAAACCGACCAAAACAGGAAGACTTTTACCAGACGTTAAATGAATTTAGGAATAGAAGCGGGTAGTCTTTAGTGAGTAACTTTTAGCTATTACAAATAAAAATATTTGCAAGTCAGATATATTCCTATAAGGTTTGCAGGAAATAAATAATAAAACTTTGTGCGCTTTGCGTTTGAGCTTTGTGCACTTTGTGTGAAATATTAAGTATGGAAAATAATACTAAAATCTCAGAAAAAGTAGATTTCAAACTCCCAAAAATGGGTGAAAGCATCACCGAAGGTACCATCCTCAACTGGTTAATAGACGAAGGCGATGCATTTGAAGAAGGCGATATCATTGTCGAAGTTGGAACGGATAAAGTAGATAACGAAGTACCTGCACCATTTTCTGGTGTATTAGTTGAAAAAAAATACCAACCGAAAGATGTTGTAAAGATAGGAGAAGTTATAGCCACTTTAAAGGAAACTTCAGGAAAACCAAAATCATCAACTACAGAAAAATCAAGCAAAACCCCAAAAAAAGAAACACCTAACAAATCTGACCAACCTTCAAAACATAAAAAACCATCTGAAAAGCCAGACATTGCTACCACCAAATGGTCATCAGCCAATAGAAGTAATAATTTCTATTCACCCTTAGTAGAACAGATTGCAAAAGATTACTACATCAGTTATGAAGAATTAGCAAGAATCCCTGCAACTGGCGCAAATGATAGACTAAGAAAATCGGATATTTTTAAATATATAGAAGACGGTCGACCAGCTCAATTTGCACAACTTCTAAATGACCAACCTCAAGGTTTTCAAGTCCCAGATTTAAAATTTGATATAGGTAAGGGCAAGCCTGTTGAAATGGATAGAATGCGACAGATGATTGCTGATCATATGGTCTATTCTAAACATGTTTCCCCTCACGTTACAGCCTATGTTGAAGCCGATATGACTAATCTCGTCAGCTGGCGAAACCAACATAAAACAGACTTTCAAAAGCGTACGGGAGAAAAATTGAGTTTTACTCCTTTATTTGTTCAAGCTGTAACTCAAGCCATTCAAGATTTTCCTAAAATCAATTCTTCTCTTGATAATAAAACTATCATAGTTAAAGATGAAATTAACATTGGAATGGCTACGGCTTTACCAAGTGGAAATTTGATTGTTCCGGTCATCAAAAATACAGATCAAAAAGGTTTAGAACAACTGGCTAAAGAAGTCAATGACTTAGCGAAAAAAGCCAGAGAAAATAAATTGACCAATGACGAAACCAAAGGCGGAACATTTACTATTTCAAATGTAGGAACTTTTGGCAGTTTAATGGGAACACCGATTATCAATCAACCAGAAGCTGCAATTTTAGCAACGGGAATCATCAAAAAACGTGCAGAAGTGATAGAAAAAGAAGAAGGAGATACCATTGAAATACGTTCAATGATGTACTTGTCACTCTCTTTTGACCACAGGATTGTTGATGGGTTTTTAGCGGGAAGTTTTTTAAGACAAGTGGCGAATTATTTGGAAGAAAAAAGATAATTTACCTTTGTAGGTTTCACGCAAAGTGCACTGAGAAATTGGCAGAGAACACAAAGATATTAAAAGAAAGAATCCATAGAATAGCAAATGGTATTGAAGATTTATAGCACTTTGCGATTCTCTGCGTGATAAAACAAAGTAATTATGAAAAAAGAAATAATAATTAAAGCATTCAAAAATCTTGTTACAGCCAAGTCAATGGCTGAGCTGTATGAAGATAATTTTAAAGTGGTCTCCAAATATGTTCATGCTACTTCACGTGGTCACGAGGTCATTCAAACAGCTGTAGGGATGCAGCTCCAACCTGAAGACTATGTCTATCCCTACTACAGAGATGACGCCATGTTACTCTCCATCGGCATGAAACCCAAAGAACTGATGTTGCAATTGCTTGCTAAAAAAGACGATCCCTTTTCTGGTGGACGAACTTACTATTCACACCCGAGTTTAAGAGATGATGACAAGCCCAAAATACCACATCAAAGTTCAGCAACAGGTATGCAAGCTATTCCGGCTACGGGAGCGGCGATGGGTATGAGCCTATCCCAAACCCTTTCCAAAGGAAAGGGCTTTAATGGTATTAAGCAAGGACTTGTTGTTTGTTCTCTCGGCGACGCTTCAGTGACTGAAGGAGAAGTTTCAGAAGCCTTTCAAATGGCAGCTTTAAAACAACTACCCATTATTTATTTAATTCAGGATAACGAATGGGATATTTCTGCTAGTGCTGAAGAAACCCGAGCACAAAACGCCTTTGAATATGCAAAAGGTTTTCATGGCCTTGAAGCTATCAGCATAGACGGGACTGATTTTGAAGAATCCTACTCTACTTTAGAAAAAGTGATTGATACTGTTAGAACAGAACGAAGACCATTTTTAATTCACGCCAAATGCCCTTTACTCAATCATCATACCTCTGGCGTTCGTATGGAGTTTTACCGAGATGACGTAGAAGAATCTCAACAACGCGATCCTTATCCAAAGTTTGTAGAGCTAATGAAATCCAACGGTTTTTCTGATACCGATTTAGAAAATATTGAAAATGATATCAGAAAAAAAGTAAAATCGGACTATGAAGAAGCTTTAGCTGCAGAAGACCCTCAACCCAAAGATTTATTCACTCACGATTTTGCACCAACATCAATTACAGAAGAAGTAGGAGAACGTTCTCCTCAAGGTGCAGAAAAAGTGGTAATGGTAGATTGTGCTTTATTTGCCATTGAAGAATTAATGCAAGACCATCCCGAATGTTTATTATACGGTCAGGATGTAGGTGGACGATTAGGTGGTGTATTTCGCGAAGCTGCCACTTTAGCACAAAAATTTGGTGACCACCGGGTGTTTAACACGCCTATTCAGGAAGCTTTTATAGTGGGCTCGACGGTTGGGATGTCTGCTGTTGGACTTAAACCGATTGTTGAAGTGCAATTTGCCGATTATATTTGGCCTGGGCTTAATCAACTGTTTACAGAAGTGAGTCGGAGTTGCTACCTCTCTGAAGGCAAATGGCCTGTGTCTATGATTTTGCGTGTCCCTATTGGGGCTTATGGCAGTGGCGGACCTTATCATTCCTCTTCGGTTGAAAGCGTAGTCACTAATATTCGTGGGCTTAAAATTGCTTATCCCAGCAACGGTGCCGACCTTAAAGGTTTAATGAAAGCCGCTTATCACGACCCAAATCCTGTGGTAATTTTTGAGCATAAAGGCTTGTATTGGAGTAAAGTGCCAGGCACCAAAGGCGCCACAAGTGTTGAACCTGCTAAAGATTATATTTTACCTTTTGGCAAAGCTTGGGTATTACAAGAAATTTGGCCTAAAGATGATGAAGAAACTTTATGCATTATCACCTATGGAATGGGCGTTCATTGGGCAGTTAACGCATCAGCAGAACTTGGCTTAAAAGATCAAATCGAAATTGTAGATTTAAGAACCTTGCACCCACTGGACGAAGAAACCATTTTTAAGTCAGTTAAAAAGTGTAAAAAATGCCTCGTAGTCACCGAAGAACCTTCAGACAACACCTTTGCCAGAGCACTTAGCGGGAAAATTCAAGAAGAATGTTTTCAGTATCTCGATGCACCAGTAATGACGATTGGCTCAGAAAATATGCCAGCGATTCCGTTGAATTCAACTTTGGAAGAAACCATGATTCCGAGTACGGAAAAGGTGAAAATAAAGATACAAGTGCTTTTAGACTGGTAGAGTAGTGTCCATAAAAGCGTATCTAAAATTATATTTTTTACAACAAATATTATAACTTATTTTATTGTTTCAACATAGAAAATGTCAGTACTTATACTGTCAATGGATGTTACCGCTTCAACGTAAAATGATTGGTAAACTCCGCTGGATTTCTGGTTTGTGGGTCTGTAAATTCTACCCTAAACCAGTAATCTTGAAAGGTTTTTTAATCTTAAATTTCGGCAAAGGTCTTCACGTCAAGCCCTAGCCCTGATAGGAACGGCATCCTTATGGTTTTGAAACGTGGCAGATGCTGGTGTGGTGGAGTGCCGCCAAAAGCGGTAATCCCGCCACGCCTTGCAGATGACCAATTTCAAAGCTATAAGATATAGTGGATAGCAGGTTCTTGGCTACTTAAAATTTAGAGGTTGTTTTGTGCCTTACGGTTACTTTCTTCCAAAATCTGCAGGAATTTCACCCCAAATTTTGGTTTCCCATTTCAAGATATTCGTCTTATAAGAATTTGAATTGAGCCAAACTTCAGCGCGCTTAATTAATTCAAATACATCAGCATTTCTTGGTGTTTTTTTAAGTTTTGTTTTGCATCGTTTTTGTCTTACCCAGCTGATAGCAATTTTAGAGTCTGAATAAATAACACGAGAACTTTTCTGTTGATGTAAAAAAGCTAAGCCGTGAACGAGAGCCAAAAATTCACCAATGTTATTTGTTGCTTGTTGAAACGGACCTTTGTGAAATAACTGCTTTTGGGTTTGGGTATCTACCCCACGGTATTCCATTTTTCCGGGATTACCACTTGAAGCCGCGTCAACACAGATGGAATTCAAATTGACTTCTGCAGGAAGTCGTTTAGATAAAGTTTTTGTTTTCTTTAGTTTTTGAAATTCAAAAAAACCCATATTAAATGCATCTTCAGCAGTGGCTTGATTGGGGAAAGACTTGTATTTGGCTTGAGGATAATTTTTAATTTGCAGCTTACAGTCTTCCCAAGTATTGTAAATACCGGGGTTATATCCGTCCCAAACCACGTAATATTTTTGCTTAGCCATGATCTAAAACTTTAGCGATGGTTTCTGGAAAATGTTGTTGCTCAAGGGCTTTAATTTTAGCTTTTAGCGAATTGATATCATCATTCTCACCTAATGGGGTTTTGAACTGCGCTATAATTTGACCGTCATCATATATAGCGTTGACATAGTGAATGCTGATACCTGATTCACTTTCATGATTTTGTAGCACTGCGCGGTGCACATGATCGCCATACATGCCTTTCCCTCCGTATTTAGGTAACAACGAAGGATGAACATTTACGATTTTGCGATCAAAAGCCTTAATAATAGATTCTGGGATTTTAAGTAAAAAGCCAGCTAAAATAATTAAATCGGGAGACAGGTCTTCAAGTTTATTAAGAACATCTCCGTTGTAAAGTTTGGTTTTATCAAACACCAACGTATCTACTTTTTCTACTTTGGCTTTATCCAAAACTTTAGCTTTAGGGTTGTTGCAAAACACAGCCTTTACCTCTACTGTAGGGATTTGTTTAAAATATTGAATAATATTTAAAGCGTTAGAACCATTTCCAGAAGCAAAAATCACTAAAGTCTTTGTTGGTTTTTTAAAAGTTTTTTTCAATATGAAATATTTTTTAATTATTTTGCATTGCAGAATTTGCCACTAATGTATATAAAAAAGTAAAAGCTATACATTTTTGGAATTAAAATTTGTTATAAGACAAAGTTTCTTATTTTTGCCACCATATAAACTAAAAACATTTTATCATGTCAGACATTGCATCAAGAGTAAAAGCTATTATCGTTGACAAATTAGGCGTTGACGAAAACGAAGTTGTAAACGACGCAAGTTTCACTAACGACTTAGGTGCCGACTCTTTAGACACCGTTGAACTTATTATGGAGTTCGAAAAAGAATTTGATATTCAAATCCCAGACGATCAAGCTGAAAACATTTCAACAGTTGGTCAAGCGGTTTCTTACATAGAAGACGCTAAATAAAACACTTTTCATGGAATTAAAGCGCGTTGTCGTAACAGGTTTAGGAGCTCTTACGCCTATAGGTAACAACATCCAAGATTACTGGGATGGGTTGTCTAAAGGTAAAAGTGGGTCTGCACCTATTACTTACTATAATACGGAAAAATTCAAAACTAAGTTTGCATGTGAAATTAAGAATTTCAACACTGCAGATTATTTTGACCGTAAAGAGGTAAGACGTTTAGACAAGTTTGCGCAATACGCTTTAGTCGCTTCTGACGAAGCTATAGCAGACTCTAAAATTGACTTAGATACAGTAGATAAGTATCGTGTTGGTGTCATTTGGGGTGCTGGTATAGGCGGTTTAGAAACCTTCCAAAACGAAGTGATGAATTACGCTAAAGGTGATGGCACGCCGCGTTTTAACCCATTTTTTATTCCAAAAATGATTGCAGATATTGCTCCTGGCAATATCTCAATCAAACACGGATTTATGGGACCAAACTACACGACGGTTTCCGCTTGTGCTTCTTCTGCCAACGCTATAATTGATGCACTTAACCAAATTAGAATGGGTTACAGCGACATCATTGTTACGGGTGGAAGCGAAGCTGCAGTCACTGAAGCAGGAATGGGTGGCTTTAATGCCATGCATGCTCTTTCCACAAGAAACGATAGTCCAGAAACAGCATCAAGACCTTTTGATGCCACACGTGACGGATTTGTTCTTGGCGAAGGTGCAGGTGCACTCATTCTTGAAGATTTAGACCATGCAAAAGCACGCGGTGCAAAAATTTATGCCGAGGTGATTGGCGGTGGTTTGTCTTCAGATGCTTATCACATGACAGCACCTCACCCAGAAGGAAAAGGCGTTATTGCTGTGATGAAAAATTGTTTACACAATGCAGGATTAAAGCCCGAAGATGTTGATGCTATTAATACACATGGTACTTCTACACCACTTGGCGATGTTGCAGAACTTAAAGCTATCAAAGAAGTTTTTGGTGAACATGCCAAACATATCAATATCAACTCTACAAAGTCTATGACAGGTCATTTGCTTGGTGCTGCTGGAGCTATTGAAGCCATTGCTTCAATACTGGCGATGCAACACAGTTTAGTACCTCCAACAATCAACCACAAGACAAAAGACGACAATATTGATCCTGAACTTAATTTAACTTTAAACCAAGCACAAAAACGCGATGTCAAAGTAGCGTTGAGCAATACGTTTGGTTTTGGTGGTCACAATGCCTGTGTTGCTTTAAGAACCTTTGAAGAATAATGCTTCACACTATATTTCATGAAATTTATTGACAATATACTTAAATCCCGTTCCAAAAAGGACGGGATTTTTTTTTGTAAAATTCATGAAATTCTTGGGTTTAAGCCAAAAACTTTAAGTATTTACAAAAGGGCGTTCACACATCGAACCATGAATTTGAAAGATAAATTAGGGCACGATATCAATTACGAACGTTTAGAATTTCTGGGAGACTCTTTATTAGATTCTGTAATCTCAACACATCTTTTTAAACAATCTCCTCAAGGGGATGAAGGTTATCTCACCAAAATGAGAGCCAAAGCCGTTAGCCGAAATAGCCTCAATCAAATCGGTCAAACTTTTGACTTATTAAGTCTGCTAGATTCTGAGGTTAAGCCAGAATATTTTAGTGATAATATATACGGTAATCTCTTGGAAGCATTAATAGCAGCCATTTATTTAGACCAAGGCTTTAAAAAATGTGAAAAATTTATTTTAGAAAAAATTGTAAATCCTTTTATAGACATTGAAGAACTCGAAAATAAAGTCATAAGTTACAAAAGCTATATGATTGAGTGGTGCCAAAAACACAAACACGACTTCAAGCTTATAGAATATAAGGACAGTGGAAAAGTAATCAACGGGCAGAGATACTTTGCGATGACCTATCAATTAAATGGTCAAAATATAGCCAAAGCCAGAGCAACTTCTAAGAAAAAAGCTGAAGAAAAAGTATGTAGAAGAGCCTATTATGTTCTTCAAGACCAAATAATAAATTGAATTTTAACTTGTGGTTAATGCTTCTTTAAGTTCTGTTGTTTACTTTTATAATATGCAAAAGTTAATTTTAGAAACAACTGCAGATACTGATTTCAAACTGATAGGCTTAAACGCAAATTTAGAGCCTTTTAAACTCGCTTTTTTAATCAATAATAATCTACAGTTTTTGTTTTGTAGAAATAAAGAAGATATTACGTTGATATATAGGGGTTTTCATATTAATTTTGCCTTATATAATTATTTTGATCCAAAAACAGATTGTATCTTGTATTTTATCCAAAATAAATCTGAATATATTGACCAAAAGCCTAAATTTGTTACTTCTCTTTTTGAGAGTGATCAACAAGTTATAGGAAAACATTTAATAGACTCTCACAAACAATGTGACTATTTTATTAAAATAGAAGATGAATTTCAAAGGTTTAAAATCAAAAAAATTATAATGCAGTTAAATGAAATTCCTCAAATAGTGAGTGCTTATGAAATTCCAATTGAAACATTAAAATCACCTGAAAACCTAATTTTTGAATAACAAAAGTTTTAATACACATTATGAAATCAACTAAAAAAACTAAAATTGTAGCCACTTTAGGGCCTGCTACTTCTAAAAAAGAAACTTTAAAAGCAATGCTTGAAGCAGGCGTTAATATTTTTAGGGTCAATTTTTCTCATGCTAAATACGAAGATGTCGAGAACCGAATAAAAATGATAAGAGATCTCAATAAAGAATTTGGCTTTAACGCTGGAATCTTAGGAGACTTACAAGGTCCAAAACTACGCGTTGGCGAAATGGAAGAGGGAATAGTTGTAGCGAAGGGCGATAAAATCAATTTTAAAACAGGAAAAAGATTTGTTGGCAACAAAGAGTCGGCTTATATGAACTACGAAACTTTTCCTCAAGACGTTAAGCCTGGTGAACGCATTTTACTCGATGATGGAAAGTTGATTTTTGAAGTTGTTTCAACCAATAAAAAAGATACCGTCGAAGCCAAAGTAGTTCAAGGTGGTCCGCTTAAATCTAATAAAGGTGTTAACCTCCCTAACACCAAAATTTCTTTACCGGCCTTGACTGAAAAAGACATTGCAGATGCTAAATTTGCTTGTAAAGTAAAAGTGGATTGGATGGCGCTTTCCTTTGTGAGATATGCCAGTGACTTAAAAGTCCTTCAGAAACTAATTAAAGAACACAGCGACTATAAAATACCTATTGTAGCTAAAATAGAAAAACCAGAAGGTGTTAAAAATATTGACAAAATTGTAGCGTATTGCGATGGTTTAATGGTTGCCCGTGGCGATTTAGGCGTTGAAATACCAGCTCATGAAGTCCCATTAATACAAAAAGAATTGGTTTTAAAAGCAAAATTAGCTCGTATTCCAGTCATTATTGCTACACAAATGATGGAGACTATGATTGACAGTTTAACGCCAACACGGGCAGAAGTTAACGACGTTGCAAACTCTGTGATGGACGGCGCAGATGCCGTCATGTTAAGTGGAGAAACTTCTGTAGGCAAATACCCCGTTGAGGTCATTTACAAAATGTGTCAAATCATCAAAAGTGTTGAAAGCTCCGAGCTGATAAAAGTGCCACATAACCCACCAAATATCAAAACTAAGCGATACATCACAAAATCAGTTTGTTATCACGCTGCTCGTATGGCTAATGAAATTGATGCCACTGCAATTTGCACCTTGACCAATAGTGGTTATACCGCTTTTCAAATATCAGCTTGGCGTCCTGAAGCCCACATTTTAGCCTTTACGTCTAACAAGCATATATTAACCCAACTCAGTTTACTTTGGGGTGTAAAAGCCTTTTATTATGACAAATTTGTCAGTACAGATGAAACCATAAAAGATGTCAACGACTTAGCGTGTCAATATAAATATGTAGAGAAAGGAGATTATATTATCAACTTAGCAGCAATGCCAATTGAAGATAAAGGGATGGTTAATACCTTGCGTGTCTCAGAAATAGAATAAAATTTCATGTCTAAGCACAAAATTTTCATAGGACGAACAGATATAGCAGATTTTCCTGACTTAGGTTTTAATCAAGTTGAAGTAAAAATTGATACGGGCGCTTACACTTCTTCTATACATTGTAAATCTATAGAAGAAATAAATAACAAGCTACATTGTGTGTTTTTAGATGAAAAACACCCAGAATACAGTTTAAAAACCCATACTTTTGAAGATTTTAAAACCATCCGTGTTAAAAGCAGTAACGGGATTTCACAAAAGCGATTTGAAATTAAATCGAAAATAAAATTATTTAATAAAATTTACAGTATTTCGTTATCACTTAGTGACCGCAAAGAGATGAAATATCCCGTGTTATTGGGGCGTAAATTTTTAAACCCTAAATTTGTTGTTGACCCAGCTTTGACTGATTTATCACACAAAAATAACATTTATGAATATCAAAATATTATCAAGAAATAGCAAATTATACTCTACTCAACGCTTAGTCGAAGCGGCCGAAAAACGAAATCACAACGTTCAGGTCATAGACCCACTTAAGTGTGATTTGATTATAGAAAAACGCAGCCCTAATGTGTACTATAAAGGCGAATATATTCAAGACACTGATGCGATTATTCCACGAATTGGAGCTTCAGTTACCTTTTACGGCACAGCAGTTGTCAGGCAGTTTGAAATGATGGGCGCCTTTAGCACCATAGATTCTGAAGCTTTAGTGCGCAGTCGAGATAAATTGAGAAGCTTGCAAGTGTTAACTCGCGCTAAAATCGGCTTACCCAAAACTGTATTCACCAATTACTCACGCGATGTTGAAGGCGTTATCCAGCACGTTGGCGGCACGCCATTAGTTATAAAATTATTAGAAGGCACACAGGGTTTAGGCGTTGTTTTAGCCGAAACTAAAAATGCGGCTAAATCGGTTATTGAAGCATTTAATGGCTTGCAAGCTCGTGTGATTGTACAGGAATTTATCAAAGAAGCTAAAGGTGCAGATATCCGTGTATTTGTCGTTGATGGTCATGTGGTTGGTGCCATGAAACGCCAAGGTAAGGAGGGAGAATTTCGATCTAATCTTCACCAAGGCGGCTCAGCAGAAGTTATTGAATTGAGTGATGAAGAAGAAATCGCTGCCATCAAAGCCGCTAAAGCCATGCGTCTTGGTGTGGCGGGCGTTGATTTACTACAAAGCTCACGTGGACCATTAATTTTAGAAGTCAACTCTTCGCCAGGTTTAGAAGGTATTGAAAAAGCCACAGGCAAAGATATTGCTCGAAAAGTCATACAATATATTGAAAAGAATGTCTGATAAACCTTTTATAGACGAACGTAATGTCCTTCATATTTTAGATGAAAAAATTTTACCAGGACAGCGTAAACGTCTTGACCTTCATACCGCTAAGCTATTTACAACTTCGAGTGTAGAGGTTCCCGTTATTATAGAGCGTTCAAAAAAAAGAGGCCCTGTGGTTTTAATAACTGCAGGAATTCACGGCGATGAAATCAACGGCGTAGAAATTGTACGACAGTTTTTAGCTCGTAAAATGAACAGGCCACTAATCGGGACTATTATTTGTATTCCTGTATTAAATGTATTTGGATTTTTAAATATGCAACGTCAATTTCCTGACGGTAGAGATTTAAACCGCATATTTCCTGGCGCTCAAAAAGGACCTCTTGCCAGTCGATTTGCTTTTCAGCTGACAGACGAAATTTTACCCGTAGTTGATTATGCTTTTGATTTTCATACAGGTGGCGCTAAACGATTCAACGCTGCTCAAATCCGGATTGCTAAAAATGACAGTGTTTTAGAAAACCTCGCCAAAGTGTTTAACGCACCTTTTACCGTTTATTCTTCAAACATTAAAAAATCATACCGCTCTACTTGCAAAAAACTCAATATTCCTATTTTATTATATGAAGGCGGTAAGTCTGCAGATAATGATGCAGGCATCACCAAACATGGATTAGATGGCTTGCGAAGAGTTTTAAAACACCTCGGTATGCTTAAAGCTGAATTTGCGCCATCAACTACAACTAAGCCTTGTGTTTTTATCTCTAAAACCAAATGGATCCGTGCAAAATACAGTGGGCTTTTACACCTTAAAATCGATATTGGTGAATGGGTTAATAAAGGCGAAGAAATGGCGCATATCACCGACCCTTATGGTAGTTTTAAACACGTTTTAAAAGCACGTGATGCGGGTTATGTGATTAATGTAAACCAATCGCCAATGGTTTATCAAGGCGATGCGTTATTTCATATTTCAAATCAAACTGATGAAGACTAAAGCTGACATCAGGACAGTTTATAAAAAAAAACGCCAAAACCTATCTGCACTTCAAATTGAAGAGTTAAGCATCGCTATTGCCAATCAAGCTTTACAACTCAACATTTGGCAACATACTTATTATCATTTGTTTTTAAGCATTGCACGACACAAAGAAGTCGAAACGGATATGCTACTACATGCTTTGCAGGGCAAAGACAAACAAGTTGTAATAAGCAAAACGAATTTTAAAACCCATTCGCTCAGCCATTATTTACTTACTGATGCCACCGCCATTAAAGAAAACGCTTGGGGTATCCCCGAACCACAAGAGGGTTTAGAAGTGCCTGTCAACAAAATTGATGTGGTGTTTGTGCCGCTTTTGGCTTATGACCAAAGTGGCCACCGAGTAGGTTATGGCAAGGGTTTTTATGACCGATTTCTCCATCAGTGCCGAGACAACACGCTTAAAATTGGCCTTTCTTTTTTTGAAGCGCTTGAGACTAAATTAGTCACAAACACACATGATGTCCCCTTAGATGGGGTGATTACCCCTGAAGAACATTATTGGTTTTAAATAAACCTGCAAGGTTTAAACTAAGCCTTTTTAACAAATTCCGATTTAAGCCCCATCGCACCAAAGCCTTTGATTTTACAATCTATATTATGGTCGCCATCGGTTAAGCGAATATTTTTAACCTTTGTTCCAGATTTTATGGGTTTGGGAAAACCTTTAACGGGCAAATCTTTAACTACAATCACGTCATCGCCATCTGTTAAGGCATTGCCATTAGCATCTTTAATAAGCTTATCGGTGTTCTCGGTATCAACGGTGGTTGTGCTTTCTACTGGATTCCATTCGTGTCCGCACTCAGGACAGGCAAATAAGCCATTACCCATAGGATAGCCATAAGGCGATTGGCATTGTGGACATGGTTTCATAGTATCTGGCATAATTTTTTGAATTAAAATAATAAGCAAATTTACACTATTTCATCTTCAAATTGGTATAGCTTGGTCAACCACCAAAGTTTTGGAAACCTTGCAGGTTGAGTTTGGATTTTTTTGAAATCTTGGCCGCTTGCTCCTCAATGGTTTAAATGTTTCGAGAATTCTTGATGGATTAGGGATAATTTGTTAGTTTTATATCTAATAATTAAGTTTAAGCCTTTTACGTGTCGTTTAGAGCTATTTCATTTCCTGATTCTTTTGAGTATCGCTCAGATTCTGAGCATATTCCGTTAGAGTTTTATAATGAGGTTTTCCCCGTTTCAAAAACTGTGGATTTGTTTTTGGGGTATTTTAACTCAGGTGCATTTCGGGTATTATCCGAAAGTTTTGCGGAGTTTATCTATAATGGTGGAAAAATGAGAATGATTACTAACCATTGTTATACTAAGTTAGATTTTGAGAATCTAATAGCCGAGCCTGAGTTAAACGATTTTCGCGAGGTATCTAAATTAGTTAAAGACTTACGTAAGCTAAAAGAAAGCTTAGATGAATATGGACAACACTTTTTTGATTGTTTAAAATATCTTTTAAAACAAAAAAGGCTTGAAATACAGCCTGTAAGTTTTGGAAGGCAAAGCTTGAACCATAATAAGAAAATGTTATTCTATGATGGTCAAGACTATATCTTAACGCAAGGCAGCATGAACTTTACACTTTCTGGAATTGTAAAAAATTCTGAAAGTTTTCAGGTTGAAGTGCCGTGGAATGGACATGTAAGCCGAGTTAGAATAAAAGAACAAAAGGAACAGTTTGAAGAAATTATTAAGAAAAAAAATCCACATTATACATATCTTGATAAAAATGAAATTGAACGAGTTGTAGATGAAATTGGCAATGGTAAATCTATTAAAGATATACTGGAAGCAAGTTTAGACTTAGGTAGTGAACCTTATGGCAAAAAATTAATACAGCTTAAAAAAGCCAAAAAAGATAGATTTGAAAAAATCATTGAGCACATAGAAAACGAACCACGTTTTCCCTTTGACGAACCTAGAAATTATCAAAAACAGGCTTATAAAAATTGGATGGACAATGACTATAAAGGCGTTTTTGCTATGGCTACTGGGACGGGGAAGACTATTACTTCATTGAATTGTGTTTTGCAGGAATATGGGAAAAATAAAAAATATCACTCTATAATTCTTGTACCGTCAATTGCTTTATTAAATCAATGGGAACAAGAAGTGTTAAATTTTAATTTTAAGAATATACTTAAAGTTGGTGGAGGTAATAAGTGGGAAAATGAACTAGCTAATTTTGCCAGTAATCTATCTTGGGGCATCTCTAAAAATTTAATTATCATTTCAACCTATGGAAGTTTTGTAACAGATAGGTTTCAAAAATATTTTAAAAAAATTCAAGGTAAATTCACACTTATTGCTGATGAGGCTCATAATATGGGCGCAAGTCAGATAAAGAAGCGATTAGGAAATATAAGTGTTGAAAAAAAAATTGGGTTGTCCGCTACACCAAAACGAGTTTATGACCCAGAAGGTACAGATGCTATTGATGCTTTTTTTGAAGACAAGCCGCCTTATATTTACTCGTTTACAATGGAACGAGCTTTAAAAGAAGAAAGGCTAACAGAATATAAGTATTATCCGAAAATCGTTGAGCTACAAAACGATGAGCTTGAAAGTTATCTAGAAATATCACAACGGCTTTTAAGGTTTTTTGACTTTGATAAAGGAGAGTTCAAAAAAGACCCTATGGTTGAGAAACTCCTTTTAATGAGAAAAAACATTATTCATAAAGCACATAATAAAATTGACTGTTTTAAAGATATTATAAAAGAGCTCGATAAAAAAAAGAAACTAAAATACGTGTTTACATACGTGCCAGAAGGCTTTGTATATGACGACTCTGGTGATGGTGAAAGACTGCTTAACGATTTTATGAGAAAAGCTATGGAAGCCAGGCCAGATTTAAAAATAAATTCCTACACAGCAGAAGATGAAGATTTAAACGAAATACTTAAAGGTTTTTCAGAAGGAAAAATCGAAATGCTATTTGCCATGAAAATGTTAGATGAAGGTGTGGATGTGCCACGTGCTGAAGTTGGGATATTTGCAAGTAGCACTGGAAATCCAAGACAATTTATACAACGTAGAGGCCGTCTTTTGAGAAAACACAAAGATAAAGCTAATGCTATTATTTATGACATGGTTGTAGTTCCTCCGCTTAATGATGCTAATGCAGATACTTATAGAATGGAAAGAAATCAAGTAAAAACCGAACTACAACGTGTTGCTCATTTTTCCAGCTTATCTATAAATTTTTATGATACAAAAAGTGAATTGAGATCAATTTGTGATAAATACGAATTAAATATTGACCAAATTATACAAGAATTATGAGTAAGAGGAATGAAATAATAAGAGAAATATTGAGCGATGAAGAGATTGTTCAAAAGTATAAATTAAAAAAGGATGACATTAAAAATCTTACTACTTCTGGTCCTTATCAGGATAAAATCGTAGAAATTTTAGCTACTATAATTAATGAAAATGACAATAATCGCACAGCAAGACAAATTTATCCAATTTTGAAAAACATACATAAAATTTAAATATGGCATCAATAATAAACAGTATAGCTTTCGAAAATTTCTTTAATTACTACGGTGATTATGAGGATAATAAATATGAGCTTGATGAAGGCATAAATATTATTGTGGCTGATAATGGTGCTGGAAAATCAAAATTTTTTAATGCTTTTTTGTGGTTGTTTTACGATCAAATACTTGACTCTGACACAAAGAAAAAAATAAACATTAGAAATGCTGGTGTCAAAATTTTATCTGATAAAGCTAAAAACGAAACACCAAAAGGTAGTTATGTGAAATGCGGCGTTATGATAGAATATACTAGCGGGACAAGGTATAAATATCAAATCATAAAATCTTTTACAGCCACCCGTATAGGTGAGCAAATCACAGATGAAAACAGTTGGCAATTTGTCATTAACGAAATTGAAGTCAATAAAACGGAGCTTGTTTTACATAGATACAAACCAGTTTATGATGAAGATGAAAAGACAAGAATAATTAATGGACTTATCATGAAAGCCTTTAGGAAATATTCATTTCTACAAGGTGAAGAAGTTGACGATATCATTGACTTTAGCAAAAAAGAAAGTATTGAAGAAGCTGTAGAAAATTTGACTGATATTAAAAAATATGAGCAAATACATGAATTACTTGATGAATTTAAAAACAAAGCTTTTAAAGATTTGCAAAAACAGCTAAAAGCCAATAATGCTCAAAACGAACGCTTTGATACAGCTGTTGAAGAAAAAGAAAAAAATGAACAACAAATAGATCAAGAAAAAATCAAGCTCAAACAATGGACTGATACATTGAACTTTGCAGAAGAAGAAAAAAATGAACTAGATAAGCTATATGCAAATGCCGAGAAAAGAAAAGAGCTTGATGATAAATTAAAACCATTAAGAAAAAGATTAAGAGATAAGCAAGAAGAATTTGAAACTTTCCTTGATCGAATCAATAATCGATTTTTTGATGGAAATTTTGCTTGGATCGCCATGGGGTTTGAGGAAGAAGTTCAAAAATTTAGAGCTTTAAATGAACACTATATTGAGAAAAGATACGAAAAGAAAGCTTTAAAAAATGTAGAAGAAAACCCTAACGAGTATTTCCATTTCTTACCAGAAAATTCCCCAGACTCAGTCTCACTTCAAAATATGATTGACGACGAACATTGTTATGTCTGCAATAGAGAAGCTAAAGAAGGCTCGCCTGAATACAATAACCTTATTAAACTTAAAAATAGAACAAAAGATAACCAAAGTCAAAAACCGTTTGTGAAAAATGACTTGAAAAACTTTTTTGGCGATTTACAAATTAATGCTCAGACTTTTTACAACAAGTTTGATGGTATAAGAGAGTCAATTATTAAGACAAAAGAAAAAGAAGTTGAGTTAAAGGATAGTATCGAGAAGCTTAAAAGCAAAATTAAATCTGTTGACGAAGACCGAAATTCAATTATGATAGCTGGTCATGATGCAGAACAATCTGCGAGAGATATTATCAATAATTATACTGGTGCTGTCCGACGCATGGAAAATGCCAATAGTAAAATAAATGATATTATTATCCCGAAAATAAATAAGTTAAAGCAAGATTTAAAAGCAATTAATGATGAGATAAAAAGCCTTAATAAATCCAATGATATACCAAACGGGTTCAATGAAAACTACGAAGTTTTAAGTGATTTAGAAGAAGCTTCACAAAAAGCTAAAGATAGGGTTTTTGATGGTATGATAAGCCTACTTGAAAAGCATGCCAACATACATTTTAAAAACTTGATTAAAAACAATGACTTGTCAGGTGGTATTTTAAAGTTTGAAAAAAATCCAAATGGCTCGATTAATTTTAATTACATAGACAGTAAAGGCAATTCTGTTTACGGTAGTTCAGAAGGTTTTCAACGGATGAAAAAATTCTCAGTTGTGATGGCAATCATTTCCGCAAACAATGCTGAGTACAACTATCCATTATTAGCAGATGCACCTATATCTGCATTCGGCGAAGGCTTTACAGAAGGCTTTTTTGAAGCTATTGGTGATGTGTTTCCACAAAGTATAGTCTTAGTAAAAGAACTTTTTAAACAAGACGATGAATTGAAAATCAATGAGTTGGGTAAACGACTACTCAAAGACCCCAAAGTAAAAACCATGTATGTCAATCACGTGCCTGAAAATGCCGAACAAATTGATATTGTAACCACTCAAACGAAATTAAAATGACAGCACAAGAGTTTAAAAGTTTAATTTTATTAAAGCGACCTAGATACGCTAAAAGTAGAATCCCTGTTATTGACGCCTTTGCAAATAAAGGCCAATCTAAATCAGAATACAGTCAATTTGGTCCTATATACGAACTTTACATTTATGCTTTCCGCTTAGGTTTAAAAAAGGGATTAAAACTTCCGTTACCAACTAGAAATATGACTCAAGATTTTATAGAAATCGGAAAGTGGAAACGCGATTCTAGCTTAGTTGATTTTTTGTTGATGATCATATTTAGCCATTGTGAGGAGATTGGCTTTGATTGGAATGATTTAGAAGATATGGAAGAAAAAGAACTTAACCAAGTGGTGAGTAATATTATAGAATTTATTGAAAGCTATGCCAATGGTGGCTTACAATACTTACAAGAAGAATGGGAAAATGATAATTTGATGAATTCGAGTTATTTGTTTGCTGATTTGATGAATGAGTAATTAAACAGCATTTATAGAAAGGTTAAAGTTTTTATTATGTAATTTGTAGACTCTATCCATTTCTTTCTTAAGGTCATAGTTTGGTATTGGTTTACCCATAAGTTTTAAAATTAGCGCTTTTTTTAAACGTATTTCTTTACCTAACATTTTCTCATTCCAGAAAACATATTTCCAGTAATCATGAGATAGGTTGAAGTCAATTTTTTTTAATTTTTCCTTAAATTCATCAATTTCGTTAATCTTAAATTTTGAATAAGCTATAGCTATTATTTCTTGTCCTATCGGTCTTAATAGTAAGCTACCGCCATCTGAAGATTTTCTGGAAATTTTATTATCACCTATTTTTACGTCCGAAGCTCCGTTTATGTATTTTTTGATTTCTTGATGAGTTTCAAAAATACTATCCCAAAATTTTGAAGATATTTTATACAATTCGTTTAATTCCTTTTTGCTTGGTCTTCGACTATAGTAGTCTTTATTCTTTTTGTAAAGAATTTTATTAATTTTATTTAAAGTTACTAATGTTGTAAAACTAGTTTTATCATTGTTTGGAATAGAGCCAGATTTTGAGCTTGATAAAGCTTTTTCCATGGATAATATGGGGTGCTCAGTAACTAGACGGCGAGTGTTTATTGCGGCGGCATCATCTTCATCTAAAATTATCAACTCGGCTCCTTTAGGTTTTTCAGCAAATTTATTAAGAACGGTGAATAGTCTTCTTGTCTTTTCTAGTTTCTTATGATTGTGGACAACAAATGTTACTGGTATCTCTAGTTCACCAATTTTTTTATCTTCTTTAAATGCTTTTCTGATTCCTTTTAGTCTATGTTGTCCATCAAGTGCAAATATTTGTTCATTTCCAGAAAGAGTTAATACACCAAACTTGCTACTTAAGAAATTAATTGATTCTTCATCTAAACTTTTACCTTCTACACTAAATGTATTTGATATATCTATTTCAGTCCATTTAGGGTTTCCTTTGTGAATAGCTACAACCAAGCTACTAAAAAACCTTTCTTCAGTTTTTAATATATAATTAGATAGTGATCTTATTCTTTTATCAGATATTTCTCTTTGCAGAACTTGGTTAATGTTTTTTGTATAAAGCTCCTCAGACTCAGCTACTGTTATTATCCTTTTTCTTGAAACAATATCTTTAATCTTAATTAAAGTAGAGTAATAGTCCCAGTATCCTAAATTTCCTAAAGTGCACGCTAAATGTATCATCAGTTTTATAATTTTCTGGTTTTACCTGAATCTCCATGTAATTCTTCATTTAACGGAGGACAAAT